>JALNYO010000009.1 GCA_023229765.1 Syntrophales bacterium
ACGGTCCTAAGGTAGCGAAATTCCTTGTCGGGTAAGTTCCGACCTGCACGAATGGCGTAACGATTTGGGCGCTGTCTTGACGAGAAGCTCAGCGAATTTAATCAACCGGTGAAGATGCCGGTTACCCGCAACTAGACGGAAAGACCCCATGAACCTTTACTATAGCTTGACAATGAATTTCGGACTGGTTTGTGTAGGATAGGTGGGAGGCTGTGAAGTGGTAACGCTAGTTTTCATGGAGCCAACCTTGAAATACCACCCTGATTATTCTGAAGTTCTAACCTCGATCCGTAATCCGGGTCAGGGACATTGTCTGGTGGGTAGTTTGACTGGGGCGGTCGCCTCCTAAAGTGTAACGGAGGCGCGCGAAGGTTCCCTCAGGCTGATTGGAAACCAGCCGTAGAGTGTAAAGGCATAAGGGAGCTTGACTGCGAGACCTACAAGTCGAGCAGGTGCGAAAGCAGGTCTTAGTGATCCGGTGGTTCCGCATGGAAGGGCCATCGCTCAACGGATAAAAGGTACTCTGGGGATAACAGGCTTATCACGCCCAAGAGTTCACATCGACGGCGTGGTTTGGCACCTCGATGTCGGCTCATCGCATCCTGGGGCTGAATAAGGTCCCAAGGGTTTGGCTGTTCGCCAATTAAAGCGGTACGTGAGCTGGGTTCAGAACGTCGTGAGACAGTTCGGTCCCTATCTGTTGTGGGCGCAGGATATTTGAGAGGAGCTGTCCCTAGTACGAGAGGACCGGGATGGACGAACCTCTGGTGTACCAGTTGTCGTGCCAACGGCATCGCTGGGTAGCTAAGTTCGGAAGGGATAACCGCTGAAAGCATCTAAGCGGGAAGCCCACCTCAAGATAAGATATCCCTCCTGGTGGAGACATCAGGACTAAAGACCCCTCGTAGACCACGAGGTTGATAGGTCAGGTGTGCAAGCACAGTAATGTGTTGAGCTTACTGATACTAATCGGTCGTGAGGCTTGACCATAATATTTATTTTGATTTGATGATGCACTTGGTTCTAAAACACAATATGCAATTGTTTGCCATTATAGGATATTTCGGTGGCGATAGCGGAGAGGATCCACCCGTTCCCATTCCGAACACGGAAGTTAAGCTCTCCAGCGCCGATGGTACTGCATGGGTGACTGTGTGGGAGAGTAGGTGCCGCCGAAATTTTTTTTAGCCCCTTCCCCAGTGGAAGGGGTTTTTTTTGTTTTACAATTGCGCTTAGCGTATGCTATGAGTCTATCCATCAAAAAATCAAGGAGTATAAGCCATGTCCGGGCATTCTAAATGGAGTACAATCAAAAGGAAAAAGGGCGAAATTGATTCGAAAAGGGGTAAGATATTTACTAAATTGATTAAGGAAGTTACCCTCGCGGCACGACTGGGCGGCGGGGATATTGAGGGCAATCCCCGCTTGCGGCAGGCGGTTCTTGACGCCAAGGAAGTCAACATGCCCAAAGATAATATTGACAGGGCGATAAAGAAAGGCACTGGCGAGCTTGCCGGCGCCGCAGCCTACGAAGAGACTACCTACGAGGGGTATGGACCAGGGGGGGTAGCGGTGCTGGTTGATGTGATGACCGACAATAAAAACAGAACAGTCGCCGAAATACGGCATATTCTTTCCAAGCACGGCGGCAATCTGGGGGAGAATGGCTGCGTATCATGGATGTTTGACAAAAAGGGCAGTATAATTATCGACAAGAAGACGGTTGGCGAGGATGAGCTCCTGGAAGTTGTCCTGGAGGCGGGAGCAGATGATGTCCGGGATCAGGATTCCGAATGGGAAGTAATCACAGAGCCAGTTGCCTTTGAAAATGTCAAAAAGGCCATATCGGATAAAAAATGGAAATATCTTGAGGCGAGTGTAGGTAAAATTCCGCAGAATACCGTTAAATTGGAAGAAGCCAAGGCGGAGCAGATGTTGAAGCTGATGGAAAAGCTTGAAGACAATGACGATGTCCAGAATGTTTATGCCAACTTCGATATTTCCGATGAAATAATGGATAAATTGAGTCAATAGCCTGCCAGATTTGTAAAATGCTTATAAATGCAGTAAAACCGGATTGAAGCGTAAGCGAAAGGTATAAGTGAATTGAGGGTTTTGGGTATTGATCCGGGCAGTCAAGTTACTGGTTACGGTGTTGTCGAGACGGTAAAGAGCAGATTTGAGTGCGTTTTTTATGGAGAGATAAAGCCGTCAAAGGGTGCCAGTCTGTCGGTATGCCTGATGGATGTGTACAGGGGGATAAAAGAGGCGATTCGGCGCTCTAACCCTGAGATACTGGTAATCGAAGACATTTTTTATGGCAAGAATGTCCACAGTTTGATTAAGCAGGGACACGTGCGTGGTGTTGCCGTTCTTGCCGGCGCCCAGGAAGGGTTGGCTGTTTATGAATACAGCCCGCTGGAAATAAAAAAGGCTGTCGCCGGTTATGGTTTTGCCGAGAAGAGACAAGTGCAGATGATGGTAAAAAATATCCTTAAATTAGCGGAGATTCCTCCCCCGGATGCCGCTGATGCCCTGGCTGCCGCCATCTGTCATATCAATTTTTTAAAGACTGAACAGGTTTGAGATGATTGCTTCGCTAAATGGCATAATTGTTCAGAAATCTCTTTTGAATTGCCTTATCGATGTAAATGGCGTTGGTTACCTTGTATATATCCCCCTCAGCACCTTTTATGAGCTTCCTGATCCAGGTCTTCCCGTTATCCTGCAAACCCACATGTATGTGCGAGAAGACGCCATCAGCCTGTATGGATTCAGCACAGAGATTGAGCGGGATGTCTTTCAGATGATGATTTCCGTTAGCGGCATCGGGCCCAAGCTGGCGATAAATATTCTTTCCGGAATTCCGGCAGAGGAGTGGTTCAGGGCTGTTGCGGGCGAGGATCTGAAGCGCCTGACCGCCATTCCCGGGGTAGGCCGCAAGACGGCGGAACGGATGATTCTGGAACTAAAGGACAAGGTTGTAAAACTCGGCATAGATAATTACAAATCCGGTGGGATGGCTGTCCCGAAACACGAGCATCTGAAGGAAGACGCTCTTTCCGCGTTAGTCAATCTCGGGTATAAAGGCGCATTGGCTAAAGATGTTGTCGAGCAGATAATAAAGGAAAATGACAAGCTTCCTTCGATCGATCAGGTTCTGAAAAGGGCGTTGCGCATTCTTTCCGCCTGACGTTTAAAACTTGCAGTATTTATAAAATTTTTTTAATTTTTCTGGAAGATGACGTGAAAAAATCCGATTCCCTATTAATATCGCCCAAGAATCCCCTTACAATTCCAGACGTTATTGCCGAAGATGATGGTTACGATCTCTCCTTGCGCCCCAAAACCATTGCCGAATATATAGGACAAGAGAAGATTAAAAAGAATCTCTCCGTTTTCATCGAGGCTGCCAAACTAAGAAAAGAGTCCCTTGATCACGTTCTTTTATACGGTCCTCCCGGGCTGGGAAAAACCACCCTTGCCTACATTATGGCGAGGGAAATGGGTGTTGACATAAAGATTACCTCCGGGCCGGTTATTGAAAGGCCGGGGGACCTTGCCGCAATACTTACCAATTTGCACGAAAATGACGTCCTTTTCATTGATGAGATTCATCGCCTGTCGCATGTGGTGGAAGAGATACTCTATCCCGCGATGGAAGATTTCTACATCGATATAATAATCGGGCAGGGACCATCCGCCCGTTCGATGAAACTTGATATCCCGAAATTTACGATGATCGGGGCCACAACACGGGCTGGCCTTCTGACTTCGCCGCTCAGGGATCGCTTCGGCATGAGTTTCAGGTTCGAGTTCTACACGCCGGAGGAGCTTTCCATCATCATCTGTCGCTCGGCCAGGATTCTGGGGGTCGATATCGGGGCGGAGGGCGCTGCGGAGCTGGCCCGGCGTTCCCGGGGTACGCCCCGAATTGCCAACCGTCTGTTGAGGAGGGTAAGGGATTTTGCCCAGGTGCGGGCCGATGGTATTATAAACAGGGATGTTGCAGAACAGGCCCTCGCAATGCTCGATGTCGATGAGAAAGGATTTGATCAGATGGATCGCAATATTCTGCTTGCGGTAATCGACAAGTTTGGAGGCGGCCCGGTCGGCATCGACAACCTTTCCTCGGCAATCGGCGAAGAGCGGGAGACGATCGAAGATGTATATGAGCCCTACCTTATTCAGGAGGGTTATCTGCAAAGAACCGCCCGGGGAAGAATCGCGACCAGGCTCGCATATAAGCATTTCGGGCGGCAATGGGCCGAGGCAAATCAAGGTGGGCTATTTTGAAGAAAATTTTACTCCACTCCTGCTGTGCCCCGTGCACGCTCTACCCATTGCGGATCCTCCGCGAGGAGGGTAACGAGGTGCAGGGTCTCTTCTATAATCCCAATATACATCCCTACATGGAGTATAAAAGACGCCTCGATACGCTAATAGCTTACGCCGAGCAAGTCAGCTTTAAGTTGATGCGGGATGATGATTTGTACCCGTTCGAAGACTTCTTGCGTCAGGTTGTCTTCCATGAAGATGACCGCTGTAGCTACTGTTACCGGATAAGACTTTCCTGGGCGGCGCGTACCGCCCGTGAGCATGACTTTGACGCATTTAGCACCACCCTTTTGTACAGCCGCTATCAAAAACACGACCTGATTAGGCAAATCGCCGAGGAAGAGGCAAAAAAGCAGGGAGTTGCCTTCCTGTATCGTGATTTTCGGGAGGGTTGGCTTGAGGGAGTCCAGGTTTCCAAAGAGATGGGGATGTATCGGCAGCCTTACTGTGGATGCATATACAGTGAGAAGGAGCGCTACTATCGCAGTCCCAAAAGCAAAACTGTTAAGCCTTCCGTATGAACAAACATGCCCCGGGGTGTGTACTTTAAAACACAGTTGCCGGTCAATCCCCTAAGGATGTTTTTCGAAGCTCGATAGAAATTACCTGTTTATAGATGGTTGGCCCTATTTTTATTTTGATAAAATATTACGATGGATGGCATTAATATTGCTGTTCAGTACCGGAAGTTGTTTTGATGAGGTATGAAAAATTATTTTTGGAAAGATAGACGGGAATGTTTCTGCAAAGAACGGTAAAAAATGAGATAGCATGCAAAAGTGTCGGTTTGCATTCCGGAAGAAAGATTGAAATGGTAATTCGACCGGCGGGCGTTGATGAGGGGATTGTTTTTGTACGCACGGACCTGCCTGCTCGCAACAAAATCAAGGCGGATGTCCATAACGTTGTTGATACAACGCTTGCGACGACCCTTGGAGCCAATGGCGCCACCGTTTCGACGGTTGAGCACCTTATGTCCGCGTTCAGCGGCATGGGCGTTGACAATGCCATTGTTGAGATTGACGCTTCCGAATTGCCGATTATGGACGGCAGCGCTCGACCGTTTGTGGAACTCCTGAAAAATGTCGGCACGAGGCCGCAGGGGAAAGTAAAAAAAATTTTGGTTATCAAGAAGAAGGTAGCGGTTTCCGAGGGGGAGGGTGCCGCCATGTTTATCCCGTCCTCGGAATTTGAGATAACCTATGATATTGAATTTAAGCATAAAGATATTGGCGCTCAGTCATACAATTTTAAATTTTCGGACGTTTCTTACGAAAAAGAAATCAGCGCGGCGAGAACCTTTGGGTTTCTGCGCGATGTGGAGTATCTGCAGGCCCGGGGGTTGGCGCTGGGCGGTTCTCTTAAAAACGCCATAGTTCTTGATGAAAACCGGATTATCAATAAGGAAGGGCTCCGTTTTCCGGACGAGTTTGTGAGACACAAAATACTTGATTCGATAGGAGATCTGGCATTGCTGGGGATTCCCATTATTGGTCATTTTGTGGCCTCAAAATCCGGTCACCGCTTGAACAACCTGCTTCTTAAAGAACTTCTGCTGCGGCAGGATTGCTGGGTTCTTGTGAATAATTTTAATATAGAGGGGATGCTTCTCAAAAGAGAGAGCCTGCGGGCGCCCTCTTTTCATGTCTTGGATTATCAACATTAAGTTTCGCTTTTAGCCCCGGCGCCCTCTTTTGCTGTCGGGAATTTGCCGGCAGTTTGACCCTGACGTTGCTGATTGCAGATAGGTCTTGCTTTTTACGTCCCACTCTTTTACTATATTCATAGTAAGTTCAGCATTTTAAAAATTTGGTTCGTTATATTCATTCCTTTTGCCTAAATCAGGAATTGATATAAACTCGAATAACTTAAGGCGGTTGTATGCTAACTGTCAAGCCTTTGCTGGTAACTTGTCTATTGGTGTTCTCTCTTTTTTTTGCCCCCTCTTCCCTACAGGCGCAAAAGGCGTCCATCGCGGATCTTTTAGTGACGAACGGCCAGACGAATTTATTGCTATATGCTCGTGTAGCAGATTGCTTTAACTCAGAAATAGAAGATGCAATTTTGGCTGGCGTTCCTACCGCCTTTACGTTTCAAATTCATCTTTATAAAGAACGTTCCTGGTTTCCGAACAAGAAAATAATAAACATAGAAATTCACCATACTATAAAGTACGACAATGTAAAAAAAATATTTAATGTCTCGGTAGATAATCAGAAAACATGGGTAAATTTTCCCGATTTTGAAAACGCCAAGAGAATGATGGCTGAGGTCAATGCGGTTCCATTGGCAGGGCTTGGCGCTTTAACGAAAAATGAGTATTACCTGGTAAAACTGAAGGCAAAATTGGATAAGGTGCGCCTGCCGCTCCATCTTGAATATCTGTTTTTTTTCATATCAAGCTGGGACTTTGAAACAGACTGGCGCCAGGAAAGGTTCTTGTTCTGATGGAGAAAATTACCAGGACGGCACAACTTGATCCTCGGGAGGCAAGAAGAAGGAAGCGTGAATGGATTATCATTTTTATTACGATAGCGCTCATTGCCGGGGCTACCTATATGGAAAGCCTGTTATTTCGCGGTGAAACCCTGGTTCTGCCCGTTTCCGGAAATGTTTTGATTTTTGGCCTGATAAACATCAACATCATCTTAATCATCCTTCTTCTCTTTCTGATTATCAGGAATATCGTCAAACTGATCCTTGAAAGACGGCACGGGATTGCTGGTTCCCGCTTGCGTACCCGTCTGGTTGCAGCCTTTGTCGGTTTGTCCCTTATTCCTACGGTATTACTGTTTCTGGTATCGATCAATTTTCTTTCTTCCAGCATTGATAGTTGGTTCAGCATCCGTATCGGCGAGGCCTTGAACCGAACGCTGGAGGTCGCGCAGATTTATTATCAGCAATCGGCCGAGCAAGCGAAATTTTATGCCCGTCAACTAAGTGCCGATATTACGAGCAACAGCCTTTATGAGGTCGAAAAATTTTCTTATTTGGAGGCCTTGGTAGAGAGACGGCACAAGACCTATAAGCTCAACATGGTCGAGGTTCAGATTAATAATCATAAGAATAACCTGATATTACGAGACAGCAAATACTCATTGATTGTGCCGAAGCATCTTTCTCCCGGAGAAATTGAAAGCGTATTTACCGGTCAGGAATTGACGGTCACGGAACAGATCAAAAGCGGCGATTTGATACGAGGGGTTGTCCCTGTTTTTTCGCAGTCCTTGCCCAAAGAGGTGGTAGGGTTTGTTGCGGTCAGTTATTTCCTGCCTGCGGGAATTACAGAAAGAATAAATGTAATATCAAAGGCATCCGAGGAATACAGGCAACTGTCCCTTCTGAAGACGCCGATCAAATTTGGTTACATAATAACCCTTTTCATTGTGATGCTGTTGATCATCTTTTCCGCAACCTGGTTTGGCATCTACCTGGCAAGGGGGATTACTGTACCGTTGCAAAACTTGGCGGAGGGGACGCGCCGGGTTGCGCAAGGGGATCTGGAACATCAGATTGACACTGTTGCGGACGATGAGCTGGGCGTTCTTGTGGATTCCTTTAATCAGATGACCAAGGATCTCAGAAAGAGTAAAGGCAGTCTGGAGCAGGCAAATATTGACTTGGAGCGACGTCGCAATTATATGGAAACCGTTCTCCGCAATGTTTCGGCTGGCGTGATTTCCATTGACAGCAGCGGTTTTATCACCACGATCAACCGGGCGGCGGAGAAGATGCTTGGCATCAACTACCGGAGCATTGTCCGGAAGCGTTATGATGAGGTGCTGATTCCCGATCACCGGATCCTGGCAGAATCGGTTCTGCAGGAGATGCGGGAGGGCGGAAGCGGTTTCATTGAAAAACAGATAGATGTCCTGCAAGGGGAACGGGCTTTGACTATCCTTATCACGGTTACGGAGATTCGTGACGATGAAGGCCGGGAGATGGGTCTGGCTTTGGTTTTTGAAGACATTACCCAACTGCAGAGAGCGGAGAGGACGGCGGCATGGCGCGAGGTGGCAAGGCGGATGGCCCATGAAATCAAGAATCCTCTTACGCCGGTACAGCTTTCCGCGCAACGTCTCCAACGGAAATATGGCAACAGATTCCAGGAGGACGGAGAGGTCTTCTGGGAATGTACGCGAACGATAATCGATCAGGTTGAGGTATTGAAAAATCTCGTGAATGAGTTCTCCCGTTATGCGCGATTGCCGGTTACAAATCTCAGCCTCAAGGACTTGAACGAGACCATTCAGAACTCGGTAATCATGTTTAAAGATGCCCATCGGGAGGTTGATTTTTCTTTTAACCCGGGGGATGATATTCCTCCATTGATGATGGACAGTGAACAGATTAAGAGAGTTATGGTCAATCTGCTCGACAATGCCGTTGCCGCCCTGCCTGCCCATAATGGTCGTATAGCGGTCTGGAGCCTCTACGATGGTGAAAAAAAGGCGGCAAGGGTGACGGTCGCCGACAATGGTTGTGGTATTCCGCCCGACTATCGGGTAAAGATGTTTGAACCTTATTTTTCCACAAAAAAGACAGGAACGGGGTTGGGAATGGCGATAGTAAGTTCCATTATTGATGATCATCATGGAAGAGTCTTTGTTGAGGATAATCCAGGAGGAGGCACCATTGTTATCTTCGAGTTGCCGGTTGAGGATAAAAAATAAATTTTGCACCTTCCTATGCGGAAGATATTGAAAGGTAACTAACTTTTTTGTTTCGTTAAGGAAGCGCTCGGTTACATTCCGATTTCGTAATAAGCATGTTGAAGGATGAGTTACATTTATGAATAAAACAATAATGATTGTCGATGATGAAGAGAGTATTTGCCAGGCGCTGGGCGGGATACTGACAGATGAAGGCTATGAGGTTCTGAAGGCCGGAAGCGGCGAAGAGGCATTACGTCTCATCGAGGATGAACAGCCCAATCTTGTGCTTTTGGACATATGGCTCCCGGAAATGGATGGGATCGCTGTTCTGAAATCCATCAAGGCCTCTTATCCCCAGATACAGGTAGTGATGATGTCCGGCCACGGAACCATTGAGACGGCTGTTAAGGCGACCAAGCTGGGGGCATTTGACTTCATTGAAAAACCCCTGTCACTGGAGAAGGTGATCCTGGTGGTCAACCATGCCCTGGATTTTGTCCGGCTGGAAGAGGAAAACATTCTGCTCCGTCAAAAGGTCAGCCATGAATACGAATTGACCGGCAGCAGCAGTGTTATTCTCGAACTGAAGGAGATGATCGATATCGTTGCCCCCACCAATGCCTGGATACTGATCATGGGTGAAAACGGGACGGGGAAAGAGCTCGTTGCCCGATCTCTCCACCACCAGAGTCGCCGGGCGCAAAAACCTTTTATTGAGGTTAATTGCGCGGCAATCCCGGAAGATTTGATAGAAAGCGAACTGTTCGGTCACGAAAGGGGATCTTTTACCGGGGCGACGGCGAAAAGAAGGGGAAAGTTCGAAATGGCGAACGAGGGAACTATTTTCCTCGATGAAGTCGCCGATATGAGTCTGAAGGCACAGGCCAAGGTCTTGCGGATTTTGCAGGAGAAAAGATTTGAACGAGTTGGCGGCAACCGTCTCATTCAGACAGACGTGCGGGTGCTTGCGGCAACCAATAAAGAACTCGAAAAAGAGATGGATGCAGGCCGGTTCCGCCAGGATCTTTTTTACCGCCTTAATGTCATTCCGCTACGTGTTCCGCCGCTCCGAGATCGTAAGGATGATATCCTCCTTCTGGTAGACAGGTTCCTCAAGGATTTTGCGATGAGGGAAGGAGAGACGGTAAAAACTGTTACCGAAGAGGTGCTTGTGACGTTGATGAACCACGACTGGCCGGGAAACGTGCGAGAGCTTAAGAATGTTGTGGAAAGATTGATAATAACGACGCCTGCGGATGTAATTTCCAAGACGGACATCTTTTCGGAGCTGGGCAAAGCAGAGCTTAATGTTCATAAAAAAGAGAATTCACCAAATAAGGAAGAAATTTCAACCGATTCTTTCCGATTGGCGAAACAGGATTTCGAGCGTCAGTACATTATCCGCCGGTTACGCGACTTCAGCGGCAACATTTCCCGGACAGCCGAGGCGATCGGCATGGAGAGAAGTCACCTCCATAAAAAAATTCGCGGTTATGGCCTCGATCCTAAAACTGATTCCGGGGAAACTGAGGAAGGTTAGAGCTTATCCCGACTTTTCAGGTCGTCAAGCGAGAAGCTGTAAAGGGGAAGAAAAACAACCCCGAGAACTATTATTATCCCGATAGATAGGGCGTGATATATTACTGCGAAGGTGAGCGCTTCCGTTTTTGCCACGTTGAACAACCCCAAGCCCAAAATGCAGAAGTAATGCCAGTTGCCAATGAACCCGGGGGCAACCGGGATTGCGATCCCGGCAATCAGAATGATCATGATGACAAATGCAGCGGTAAGCGGCAGATTTAGAGAGAAGGCCAGAAAGAGAAGGTAAATTGCCAGGGCGTCGGCCAGCCAGATTATCAGCGACAGGATCACCACCGCGCCAAAAAGCGAGCGATGTTTCATAATGCTTAATCCTTCGACAAAAGAACCCGTTATTTCAGCTATTTTTGTTGTTATCTTGGGTGGTATTCTGGCGATGACCGGGATCAGCAGGAGCGCCGTCTTTTCCTTCCAGCGGAGGGCCATTATCATTAAGCCGAATATAACTGCAGTAAAGATAAATAATGATACCCCGGCACGAAAAAGCCAGAGAGGAAGGGGTGTTAAAAAGAAAACCACGGCGGCAATGACAAGAACTGTCAGGATGTCCAGTACCCTTTCCACAAAAATGGTGCCGAGGGCGGAACTCATCGGGACACGACTTTTTTTTGTGATTAGATAAGGTCGGGCCAACTCGCCGAGACGCGCCGGGATGGCGATAATAGCCAGAAAACCGACGCTTGTTATGGAAAAGATTGTAAATTTATTGATGAGCGGATCAAGAGGCTTAAGTATAAATCCCCAACGAATTGCCCGGAGTGCCTGCATCAAAATCATGACCGCAAGCGATGATATTACCAGGGCGCCGTTTATTTTATGAAGGGAACTGTAAACCTCACCGATGTCGATGCCCCGGAATGAGAGCCAGACCAAAAGCGCGCTGATCAACAGGCCTGTAATAACCTTTATTCTCATTGGCCTTGTGTGGACATTAATCGTCGTTTTATAAGAGCATTAAACTTCGGGTTCCCGTTGTCCTCAGCATGGTGGATGCAAGCCGCTTTGCCCCGGGCAAGACGAGCCGATTGGCTTTGGCAAGATAAACTATTTTCGGGAAAGATTATCCCCGATCTTGTCGTGAATCAACTGGGAAGAGAGCTTGTGTCCGACAAGTCCCACCCTGATTGCAACGGTGGTCACGTTTTTTGCCTTATAGGATACAGATATGTCAACTTTTTCTCCATTTATCCGGGAGGTGATCTTCCCTTTGCCGATCTCCTTTTCGGGTATCACATCCACGCCCCGCATATCCGCCACCGTTTTTTCGGAAGCCTTCCAAACATCATCGAATGATTGGTAGTAATCTGTTTTCAGCTCGCCATTAATAAAAAAGTAGGTCCCGGAACCGGCCCCTATCGCCGCCCCGCCAACCAGAGCCGCCGCACAGCCCGCGAGCAAAAATACCAGCGCCGCCAAAGATAAAAGCCACTTTTCAGTTTTCCGCATAATTTACCTCTCTTTCCAACTAACAGACCGAGTGCCTACAGTTTATCCAAAGGTTAATTGTTCCGGCCAAGTCGCTCGAATTCGCGCAGGAGTTCCTCCTGCTTCTTGGTAATGCCTTCAGGAACGCTGATCACCGTTTCTATGAGCTGATCCCCGCGGCCATAATTGCGCAAATGGGGGATGCCCTTTCCTTTCAGACGAAACACCTTTCCGTTCGGCGTTCCTTTCGGTATTTTAATTTTTTCCTTTCCTGTCAGGGTTGGCACTTCGATATTTCCCCCGAGAACAGCCTCGGCAAAGGTGATGGGAATATGGCAATAGATGTCGTCCTCTTTTCGCTCAAAGAGCTCGTGAGGTTTCACCTCTATGAAAACGTACAAATCTCCGCTGGGCCCTCCATTTTCGCCTTCTCCCCCCTCGCCGCGCAGGCGGAGTCGGGAGCCGGTTTCCACCCCGGCCGGTATCTTGAGCTGAACTGTTTTAGTAATGATCACCCTGCCCGTCCCCGAACACTTTTTGCAGGCGGCGGCGATTATGGTCCCTCTGCCATTGCATTGCGGACAGGTTGTACTGATGCTGAAAAAACCGCTCGACTGTGTTACCTGTCCTCGTCCGTTGCAGCGGCTGCATGTCTGCGGAGCGGTTCCCGGGGCGCATCCTGATCCGTGGCATTCCGGACAAGCCGCATATTTGTCCAATTCAATCTCGGTGTTTATTCCGAGCGCTGCATCCATGAAAGATATCTGCAAGTCATACCGTAAATCCGCGCCCACCCTGGCTGATGTGCGCGCACGGGAGCGCCCTGTATTGAAGCCGAAAACATCTCCGAAGACATCCCCGAAGCTGGAAAAAATGTCCTCAAATCCAGAAAATCCATGATATCCGGCGCCGTTTAGACCCTCATGTCCGTAACGGTTATAGAGCTCCCGTTTTTCCTGGTCGCTCAACACCTCGTACGCCTCGGCAGCCTCTTTGAACAGATTCTCAGCTTCCTTGTTGCCCGGATTTCGGTCCGGGTGGCACTGCATGGCAATTTTGCGATAGCTTTGTTTGATCTGGTCCGCATCGGCGTTTCTGTCAACGCCGAGAATCTCGTAGTAACAACGTTTCGTAGCCATTCTTGACCGATATTCCCTCTAACTTTCTATTTTTGTATAATTGTAAAATAGACATCTCCACCGTACATGTCAACCCGGTCCGGGAGTTATCTTACCAATCGATTTAACGCCTCCCGGTATTTGTCGGCCGTCTTGGCGACTATAGCGGCGGGCAGTTCCGGGGCAGGCGGTTTCTGGTTCCAGCCGATCGACAGCAGATAATCACGCAGAAATTGTTTGTCGAAGCTCTTCTGCGGACGTCCCTCTTCGTAGTCATCCTTTGGCCAGAAACGGGAAGAATCAGGCGTTAGGAGTTCGTCTATCAGGATAAGCTCCTCGTTTAGGATGCCGAATTCCATCTTTGTATCGGCAATGATAATTCCCGCATAATCCGCAATAGCAACGGCCCTTGCATAGATGGCAAGGCTCGTGCGGACGATTTTTGCTGTCATTTCCGCTCCGATCAGCTTTTCCATCCCCGTGCGATTGATTGGCATATCGTGCTCTCCGTCCGGCGCCTTTGTCGAGGGGGTGAAAATGGCTTCCGGCAGCCGGGATGATTCTTTGAGCCCTGCCGGCAGCATTATGCCGGAAACAGTCTTTCCACTTTGGTAATCCTTCCATCCGGAGCCGCTCAAATAGCCGCGGACAACGCATTCAACCAGCAAGGGCTTTGCCTTTTTGACCAGCATGCTCCGGCCTTTCAGTATGTCCTTATAGGGGGCGCACTCCACGGGATATTCATCAGGATTCGTCGAAATTAGATGATTGGCGATGATATCCTCCGTTTTTTTGAACCAGAAGGCGGACATCTTTGTCAGCACCTCCCCCTTGCCCGGGACGGGGTTCGGCATAATATGGTCAAAGGCGGATATCCGATCCGTTGTTACAATCAAAAGGTGCGTATTCAGGTCATATATGTCGCGCACCTTTCCCGTGCCGGATAGCATCATTCCCGGAAAATCCGTTTTCATGATTCCTTGGCTGTCCATGTTGATCTCCTTTTAAAAATCACGCAGAAAGGGGTTATATTTTTTTTCATGACCAATCGTCGAACTAGGGGAACTTCCATAATTATGGCCGGGAAACACCACGGTTTCATCAGGAAGGATGAGCAGTTTATTTTGGATGGAAGCGAACATTGTATCCCAGGAACCGCCAGGAAGGTCGGTCCGGCCTACAGCCTCGACAAACAATGTGTCGCCGGTAAAGGCGTATCCATCGACAAACAGAACCATGCTTCCCGGAGAATGGCCGGGGGTGTGGATAACCCGGAGCTTTATCCCCCCAACCTGGATCATGTCGCCATCGGTAACCGTCTGGTCCGCGGGAGGCGATGGTTGGGCGTCAAACATTCGCAGCAGCTCTGCCGGGGTGTGAATCAGCATATCCGCATCGTCCTCGTGGATGATGATTTTTGCGCCGGTTATCCTTTTCATGTCCGCATTGCCGCCGATATGATCCACGTGGCCGTGCGTATTCACTATAGCGCTGATCCGGACGTTGTGTTTCGCCGCCAAGCCGATTATTCCTTCCGTATCGGCCGCTGGATCTATTACCAGCGCTTCCCCGGAAGCTTCGTCTCCCACAAGGTAGGAGAAAACCCCTATATGCCCGACCTGCCGTTGTTCGATAAACATTTTCATTCCCTCCCCGCTGCTAACGGTATTTATAAGGCGGTGAAAGCTATCACTCTTGTTGAATAAAGTCAATGCTATTTGCCGATTGCAATCCAACTGCAGTGGCCATGATCGTAAAAAGTGACAGTTCCAAATTGTTATCTGTTCCGGACAAAAACAGCGCCGAAAAAGCCGTCCAGAAAGTGGCGGTGCGGAAATGTGCGCAAAAAGCCTGCCGCCGTTATTATCTCGGAGGGGAGATTTATAGGGTGGGTCAGCTTGAAGCGCTTATCGGATTTGAGGAAATCGGCGACGATCTCCTCTGTTTCTTCCGGAGTGGTTGTACAGACACAGTAAACGAGACTGCCGCCGGAGCGGACGCACTCAGCGGCATTTTTCAGCAAACTCTTTTGCGTCTGCTGTAATGCCGAGATATCCTGGCGGGTAAGACGCCAGCGAATCTCCGGGTTTCTGCGCAACGTGCCGAGTCCGGAACAGGGTGCATCCACCAGCACCTTGTCGAACATTGCGCTTACGGACGCACTCTTTTTGGCGCCATCGCCCTGAACAATCCGGACAATCTTGACCCCGAGCCGGGTTGCCTCTGCCGTAAGCTGGTTAAGTTTAGCGCGATTTTTATCGACCGCGGTTATTTCCCCCCTGTTTTGCATAAGCGCCGCAATATGGAGTGTTTTTCCTCCCGCGCCGGCGCAGAGATCAAGCATCTGTTCGCCCGGTTGGGGGGCAACAAGATGGGCAATTAGCTGGGAGGACTCATCCTGCACCCGGATCATTCCCTGGCGAAAGGCGTCTGTCTCGCGGAGCCCTGAGTAATTATCGTAAATGATAATCCCTTCCGGGGAAAACGGCGCAGATTTAGCGGCAATGCCATCTTTTTTCAGCGCTGAAATCATCTCATCTCTTGATATTTTCAGTGTGTTTACCCGGATGGTTAAGGGTGGAATCTCGTTGTTGGCCCGGCAGATGGCGGTGGTCTCCTCTGCCCCGTACAGCTTCCGCCAACGTTCCACTATCCAGGTCGGGTGAGAATACAGGACGCTGATCGCACTTATGAAATCTCCGGCGATCTCCGGCCAGACAATCCGCTCCTTCTTTCTGATAATGTTGCGCAATATGGCGTTTACAAGACCAGCCGCCTGGGGGCGGATATTTTGCGCTATCTCGACGGCCTCATTGACCGCGGCAAAAGGGGGAATCCGGTCGGTAGCGAGGAGCTGATACACCCCTGTCCGGAGGATGTTGCGGACCGGTATTTCCATCGAGTCAAAATTTCCCGTGTATATTCCTGCTATTGCCCAGTCCAGTTTGTTTCTGTTTCTCAGGACGCCATAGACCAGCTCGGTTATAAGCCCCTTGTCTTGCCGGTTTATGAGATTATTTCCGGAGAGATAAGAGTCGAGAAGCGGCTCCGCATAAGCGCCTTTCAGCTCTA
Organism: Syntrophales bacterium; assembly: GCA_023229765.1. Lineage (NCBI taxonomy): Bacteria > Pseudomonadati > Thermodesulfobacteriota > Syntrophia > Syntrophales > Syntrophales bacterium. The sequence goes on from JALNYO010000009.1 coordinate 16,208, forward strand.
TGCGGTTGAGGATTTCCACGGCAATGCCGCGCGCCGACAGGGCTTTTTTTACATTTTCCGTCATATCCGGCCGATCTTTTCTCCTGCCGAAACAGGCGCTCCTCGTAGAAAATCATCGATGCTCATTCTCTTTTTCCCTTCCATCTGCACATCGGTCAGATAAACGCAACCGTTTGCCGCGGCGATGCAGAGGGCGCCATCTCTCTTGCCGATTATTACCCCCGGCGCCTCTGAGGTCGGGGTAGTCTTTGCCGTCGCGGAAAAGATCTTGAGTTTCTTCTGATGAAAAAAGGTGTATGCGCAAGGGGCAGGGGAGAGCCCGCGGATGAGCCTGGCGATTTTCTGGCAGTCAGCTTCCCAATGGATCATGCCTATTTCGCGGTCCAGCGGAGGGGCAAATGTGGCAAGCGAGTGATCCTGCCTCTGCGGATGAATATTCCCTGTAAGCGATAAAGATATTGTTTTTAATAGCAATTTTGCTCCCATTTCCGCAAGGCGGCTGTGCAGTGCACCGAAATTTTCATCCTCGCCGATCGGGGTTTCCTCTTGCAGCAGGATATCGCCGGAGTCAATCCCGGCGTCCATCTTCATAATGGTGACGCCGGTTATTTTTTCTCCGTTGATGATAGTCCAGTTGATTGGCGCTGCTCCCCGGTACTTGGGAAGGAGCGAGGGGTGGATATTGATGCATCCCCTGGGGGTGTCGTAAAGTATTGGTTTGGGAAGGATTTGTCCAAAGGCGGCGACAATGGCCATTTCCGGCGCCAGACTTTTAAATGTTTCCAGAAAGCTTTTGTCTTTGACGTTTTCCGTTTGGATGATGGGAAGCCCCAGCTCCCCGGCAGTTATTTTCAAGGGCGGCGGCGCGGTTATCCTTCCCCGGCCCTGTGGGCGGTCCGGTGGTGTGACGACAGCAATAATCGGCCATCCTGACTCAACGAGCCCGGTCAGAGCCGGCACTGCAAAGGTTGACGTGCCCATGAAAACGATTCCGGTTTTTTCCATAACAGCACTCTCCTACATAAAATGGACAGGATCTACATCTATCCTGATTTCGATCCCTTCCCCCTTTACCTCATCCAGGAGTTTCTGGGCAAGCTGGCGGAGGACGCCTCCATCCTTGCCCCGCACGAGCATCTGCCAGCGGTACCTTCCCCGGAGCCGGTGCAGCGGAGATTCCGCCGGGCCGATGATGTCCGCCTTGCCGGCGGCGAAGCTCAGTGCCAGCTTGCGGGCCGCCGTTCCGATGCGGGCGACGGTTCTTTTTCCTTTCTCCTCGTTGAGACTCGAAAAATGGAGGCCAATCAGCCGGGAATAGGGCGGATAGTTCAGCTCCCGGCGAGTCGGCAGTTCATTATTGTAAAATCCCTGGTAATCGTGCTGCTGGGCCCTCATGATGGAGTGATGGTAAGGGGTGAACGTCTGGACAACGACTATGCCCGGCTGATCACCGCGTCCACCCCTGCCGGCGACCTGGGAAAGAATCTGGAAGGTTCGCTCCGCGGCTCGGAAGTCCGGGACGTTCAAGGATGAATCGGCGGCAATGACGCCCACCAGGGTTATGCCGGGAAAGTCATGGCCCTTGGTGATTATCTGCGTTCCCACCAGGATATCGATTTCTCCCTTGGCGAAAGCGGCAAGGGTTTTTTCGGACGTGCCCCGGCGGGAGGATGTATCGCTGTCTATCCGGGCAATAGCGGCAGCAGGGAACAGTCTTTTGATCTCTTCCTCGACACGCTCGGTTCCGGCCCCCTGGCTGTGGATTCGTTCAGAGCCGCAGGCCGGGCAAGTTTTTTGTTTTTTTGATGTAAAATCGCAGTGATGGCATTTGAGGACATCTTGGGACGCGTGATAGGTCAAGGCCAGATCGCAAGCCGGGCATTTAAAAACATGACCGCAGGCCGGGCAGAAGACGTAGGTGTGAAAGCCTCTCCGGTTGAGGAAAATGAGGGCCTGTTTTTTTGCGGAGAGGGTTTCTCCCAGGGCCAAAATCATCCGGCGGGAAAAGATCGGCATGCGTCCGCCGCTGTCCCGTTCGTTTCGCATATCAACAATCTCCACCCGGGGAAGGGGGCGCGAATTGACCCGTTTGGGCAGAGATAAATACCGGTAAATGCCGGCCTGTGCATAAAAATATGTTTGTATCCCAGGTGTTGCGGAGCCAAGCAGTACCACGGCGCCGGTTTTTTTCCCGCGGTACAGGGCAAGGTCGCGGCCGTTATAATGCAGGCGGTCATCCTGCTTGTAGGAGGGGTCATGCTCCTCGTCAACGACTATCAGGCGCAGGTTCCGGGCCGGGGCAAAAATCGCCGAGCGCGCGCCGACGATCAGCCGTATTTCCCCGCTTTTTATCTTTCGCCATTGATCATAACGGGTATTGTTGGGGATGCCGCTGTGCAGAACGGCGATCTTCTCTTCCGGGAAACGGCTCTTGACGCGGCGGATAAGCTGGGCGGTGAGGGCAATTTCCGGGACAAGGTAGAGCGCGCTTCCCTTGCTTTGGAGGACTTCTTCCATGGCGTGCAGATAAATTTCCGTCTTTCCGCTTCCTGTAACCCCGTGCAGCAGATACGGAGAAAATTGTCGTGAGTTCAGTCCCTTATTTATCTCGGCAAGCGCTGCTGACTGGTCGCTGTTGAGGATTATCTTGCTATTGTCTTCCGGCAGTTCTTCTGCATGGAGATATTCCCGGAAAACCTCTTTTTCGTAAAGACGGATTACCCCTTTGGCTGCCAGACTGTCGAGAAAGGAAAGGCTGCGCATCCGCTCTTCAAGCGCGGAAACAGGCATTTCTTCTTTTTCCGACAGCAGCTTCAGGAGGGCGGTCTGCTTTTCCGTCAGCTTCAGGTTTGTCAGGGACTTTTGAGTGATTCCTACCCATTTTTCCTGTTTTGGGATAATGGCCGGATGTCCGGCAACCTCTTCTGAGATGATTAAGCCCGCTCCTTCAAGAATACTGACTTCCCGGTGAATGTCTTTTTTCCCGACTTTCCGGCAAAGGTTACGCAAAGATATGCCTTTAGGGGTATAAGAAAGCAATTCCAATAGAGATTTTTGTCCTTTTGTAAGGTTTTTTTCGTTTTTTTCGGTGCCGGGGACAAGCCGAATCCAGTTTTGGCTTGCAGTAGTGTTGATCCCTCCGGGCAGGGCCTCCGCCAATACCATTCCCAGGGGATGAAGGTAATAGCTGGCTATCCATTCAAAAAAAGCCAGGTCATCCCCGGAAAACAGCGGTTCCGCGTCGGGAATGGCAATAATATCTTTGACGTTCTGGATTTCTGACGTCTCGGCAGAGAGTTCGACAATCCACCCGGTAAGGCGTTTTGCCCCGAAGGGGACGACAACCCTTTTGCCGATGGCGACAAATGCGGCTGACTCTGAAGGGACGGCGTAGATAAATGTTTTTGGGGAGGGAATGGGTATGACAACCCTGACGAACATTCGGCAGTTCCCGTTAAATGAAATCGCAGATAAAATGCTGGAAGAGATTCAAGATATTTTTAGCCTCGCGATAAACAGTTCCGGTTGCTATTCTCCCTCGAGTTTTTCAACCTTTTCCTGTTTTGTTTTGCAGTTGATGCACAGCGTGGTGACGGGTCTCGCCATCAGCCTCTTTTCCGAGATCAAGCCGCCGCAAAGCTCGCATAAGCCAAAGGTGCCGTCGTCGATTCTTTTTATCGCCTCTTGCATCTTCATGATCAGCTTTCTCTCCCGATCCCGGATGCGAAGTTCAAAATTCCGGTCCGACTCCAACGAAGCGCGGTCGTTCGGATCGGGGTAGTTCTCCCGCAAGCCGTTAGTCATTTCCGACACGGTTTTCCCCGCCTCAGACAGGAGCTCATTGATCTTCTTCGTCAAAAGTTGGCGAAAGAACTCATACTTTCCAGGTGTTAATGCGTTTTTCAGAGCCTTACTCCTTCCTTTATTTTATCAGCTTAACTATGAAGGGAGTTATACTACATGATTGCCGATATTTTGTAAAGAAAAAAATAGAGGCGACTATTTTTCTGTGTAGGCAAGGCGTATCTTTTCTATAATGTTGGTCGTGGAGGCGCCTTCAACGATGGGGATCAGTTCAATCCTTCCTCCCCATGACAAGACCTCTTTCCTGCCGACAATTTCCTCAACGCGCCAGTCGGCGCCCTTGACGAGAACATCAGGCTTCAGATGCTCTATCAGTTTGAGGGGCGTCGTTTCTTCGAAGAGGGTTACGTAATCGACCGCTTTGAGAGAGGCAACCACCTCGGCCCTTTCTTCCTGGGGTACGATGGGACGTCTGTCCCCCTTGATCTTCCTGACGGAGGAGTCGCTGTTAAGTCCCAGGACAAGAACGTCCCCGGCCGCTCTTGCCTGCTTGAGATACCGGACGTGCCCCGCGTGAAGTATGTCGAAACATCCGTTTGTGAATACGATTTTGCCGCCTTTTCCCCGCAGGTTTTCCACCGTCTCCTTCAACTCTTCCCAGGACAGAATATTTTTCATGTATCCTCATTTCTCCGCAGTATGTTCTCCGGTTGCCCGAGCCGCGGTCAAGATGGCCACTGCTTCGGCATTGGCGTCAAGCAGAACGCGGGAGCACTCGGCAAGAGTGCTTCCCGTTGTGTAAACATCGTCAATCAAAAGGATTTTTTTCCCGGCTATGTTTTCAGGGTTTTTTATGGAAAACGCCCCTTGCACATTTACCGAACGCTCTTTTCTGCCCATGCCGACCTGCGGCGGCGTAAACCGCACCCTTTTTAACGATGAAAAGTCAAGCGGGACATGGAAACGGTTGGACAACGCGCGTGCCAGGATCACCGCCTGGTTGAATCCCCTTTCTCGCAGTCTTTTGATGTGCAGGGGAACCGGGATGATCAGGTCGAACGTTCCCATTTCCCATATTCCGGAGGCGAAATCGGCCATGATGTTTCCCAGCGCCTTGCCGATTCCGGTTTTGCCGTGGTACTTGAACTTGTGAATGGCGGTAAGGATTGTTCCTTCATACCTTCCGACGGAACGGGCGAGCGCGTATGGTTTTTCCTCCATCAGGCACTGGCCGCAGAGGTGATCGCTACCCTCTTCAGCGGGAAAAGGGATCCCGCAGCGAGGGCAAAGCGGCGAGACAATAAAGCTGATTCCTTTCAGGCAGTTTTCGCAGAGAGACAGTGAAGAATGCCGCTGCAGAAGCTCTCCGCAAACGACACAGCAAGGCGGGAAAATAATGTCCGCAATCCCGGCAAGAATATTCAATGCCTTGGACCTTCTCTGCGGGTTATATTGCTTTCGGCAGCGAACGGAGGGCCGTTGCGTCCTCCGGGATCGCCATTAGAGGGGCTTCCGCCCATAGTCGCTCCAAGTCGTAAAAGATGCGAATCGATTCGAGAAAGACATGCACGATGATGTCGTCGTAATCGAGAAGCATCCATTTTCCCTCCGATTCGCCTTCAACGCCCAAGGGCAGGAGTCCTGCTTTTTTTACACTTTCCTGAATAGCAGAGGATATTGCCCTGACCTGCCGGTCGGATGTCCCGCTGCAGATAATAAACCAATCGGCAAAAGCGGAGATTTCTTTTACATTGAGCACAACGGGGTTTAAGGCTTTTTTATCCAGCAGGGCGTTAATGAAGAGCAATAACCTTTCCGGTGAATCATTTTCCTTTTTTTCTGGCAAGCTTCCTCCCAATAATAAACATTTACCTGTATTATCCTGAACATGAACATCCCTTTTCCGGAGGCGCACAAATTTTGCTGTTCGTTCGGATTTTTTCAACTCTTGATGGTTTTTGTAGCAGAATACGGGATTTATGTCAATGGACATCCTGATCGTGAATCATTGCTTCCCCCCCGAAAGGATGCCCTTATGTCTTTAATGCAAAAAACAAGACAACCCCCCGTCACCAAGGTTGATTATTGCTTGACAAGCTAAAACAACCCCCCTATACACCCGGCAGCCGCGCCCTCTCAAAAAATGGCCCGGCAATCAGGGCAGTGCGACGTAAGTTAGGGCGGGCGAATCATAATTCCCATCATCTCTATTGGAGAGGAATAACAGGATGAGCGCAACAGACAGTTCCTTAAACCCGGAAAAAATATTTACAGAGATCAAAAAAATGATCAAGGGCGAGGTGTTTTACGATGATCTCAGCCGAACTCTCTACAGCAGCGCGGCCTGCCTGTTTCAGGTGAAGCCTTTGGGGATTGTGCAGCCGAGGGACAAGGATGATGTAAGCAAAGTCGTGCAGTATGCAAGCCGCAATAAAATTCCGCTTATTGCCCGGGGGGGAGGAACCAGCCGTGTCGGGAACGAGCTGGGCGAGGGAATCATTCTCGATTTTTCCCGCTTCATGAATAATGTTCTGGAAGAGAACGCTCAGGAAAAATGGGTCCGCGTCCAGCCGGGCATAACGCCGGGCGCTCTGAACAAACTGCTCAAAACGAGCAAGCTCTTTTACCCGATTGATCCCTCTACCAAAGAGCATTGCACCATCGGCGGCATGATCTCGAACAATTCCAGCGGCCCGCATGCCATAAAATACGGGGCTACCCGCGATACGGCGCTTTCACTGGAGATTGTTCTCGCCAATGGCGAGATGATTACGACCGGGCCTGTTGCGGGGGGAAATGCTCCTGGAAAGACGGGAGCACTTTATCAGGGACTTGCCGACGTCCTCAATCGTTACAAAAAACCGCTTGAAGAAGAAAAACCTTTCACGATCAAGAATTCCTCAGGTTATGATCTCTGGAGTATTCAGCAGAATGGGGCTATGGATCTGACCCCCCTTTTGGTGGGTTCCGAAGGAACGCTCGGGATTATTACCGAGGCGAAAATCCGGCTCTGTCCGCTTCCGGGGAAGACCCTGGGCGGTTTGGTTTATTTGGATTCATTGGAGAAGGTCGGCCGGGCTGTCCAGAAAATCCGTGAGCTGGAGCCCACGATGCTGGAGATCATCGAACGGCGGATTCTTGATCTGGCCCGGCAGCAGAAGGCGGAATTGCGGCCGTATCTGCCGGAGGGCGTTGAAGCGATGCTTTTCATCGAGTTCGAGGGAAAAGAGGAGGGTGAGCTCCGCGAAAAGTTTTCCCAGGTCGAGCAGGCCCTGAAGGGCGAAAATTTGGCCGTGGAAATAAAAGTGGCAAAGGACCAGAAGGACATGGCCATGTTGGGAAAGGTGCGCGCCATCTCCGGCCCGATCCTCAATAAAACAAAAGGCGTCAAAAAGCCCGTGGCCTTTGTTGAGGACGGCGCAGTCCATCCTACAAGGCTGCCGCAGTATATCAAGGGGTTGCGGGAAATATTCAGTAAATACGGGGTTGATGCAGGCATCTATGGACATGCCGGCGACGGCAATATGCATTTGATGGTCTTTCTGGACCTGCGCCAGGAAGAAGAAGTGAAGAAGATGCTGGCTATTGCCGAGGAAACCTACAAGCTTATCTTTTCACTCAAGGGAACGATCAGCGGCGAACATGGGGACGGCCGGCTGCGGACCTATTATACCCGGCGGCAGTATCCCAAGCTTTACGCTGCGTTTATCGAAATAAAAAAACTTTTCGACCCCGACAACATCTTAAACCCCGGCTCCATCGTCGGCGGGGATGAAAATCCCCTTGCCCACTTCCTCAAATTTATGAAAAAAGACGAGAGTTCTTCCCTGTCCGCGATCCTGACCAGTGAAGAGGTGCAGGAGGCAAGCGGGGTCTGTTCAGGCTGCGGGAAGTGCCGCTCCTACTGCCCGGTGGCAATGAAGGTGCTGGAGGAATGGGCGCTGGGAAGGGCAAAGGCGACGCTGATCCGCGGATACTTGGACGGAACGCTCGACCGGGCTATTCTGGATTCTCCGAAATTCAAGGAGGTTCTTGACTCTTGCGTGAACTGCAAGCGGTGCCTGACAGAGTGTCCATCGGGCGCCGACATTCCCTGGCTTGCGGTCATGGGCCGGGCTTATGAAATAGAGAAAAACGGGGAGCCTTTCGGCCAGAGAGTCCTGGCAAGCACCCGTCAGCTCTGCGAGATATCGAGTATGTTCGCGCCTCTTGCCAATCTGGCTAACTCGCTGAAGCCGCTGCGCAAGGGGATGGAAATTGCTGTTGGCCTTGATTCCCGTAGGACGCTGCCGATATTTCCGAATTGCACGCTGCAGAAAAAAATGGAGAGCCGTCCGCATAAGACCAGCGCCAGGAAGGTCGTCTTTTTTGCGGGCTGCTATACCAATTTTAATGAGCCCGAGGATGACGGTCTGGCAACCGTGGAAATTCTCGAAAAGAACGGTTTTGAGGTTCTCCTGCCAGATTTCCGCTGCTGCGGCATCGCCCGTCTGAGTTCCGGGGCCTTAAGCGCGGTTGAAGAGGACATCAAATTCAATATTCGCAAACTATCAGAATTTGCAGACAAAAACATTCCCATTATTTTCAGCGAGTCAAGCTGCGCTCTTGCCGTTAAAATGGAATATCCGAAAATTGTGCATTCGGAAGAGGCGGTAAGTGTGGCAAGAAACTGCTATGATATTCATGACTTTTTGATGAAGCTTCATAAAAAAGGCGAGCTTAGCCTGGATTTCGGCAGTTTGAACGTCAAACTCGGCTACCACAATCCCTGTCACCTCCGCGCGCTCGGCATTGTCAAGGAGCCGGTGGAACTGCTCCGGCTGATTCCCGGGGTTACGGTTCAGGCATACTCTGACGAGTGCTGCGGCATCGCGGGCACCTTTGGCCTGAAGAAAAAGAACTACGACCTCTCGCTGGCGATTGGCGAGCGATTATTCAACGAAATAAGGGCTTCCGATGCTGAGCAGCTCATAACCGGCTGTGGCGCCTGCGCTCTGCAAATCTTTCAGGGAACGCAAAGAAAGGCGGTTGCCCCGGTTTCCCTGCTCGCGAAAGCCTACAGGGCTAAGAAGTAACCGGAAGTAAAAACAAGCTGAGCAAGGCATCAGGCGAATTCATGTTTATCATCTGGGCGAGGGCGATCTTCCGTGTCAGTTTCAGTTGCGCACAACGAACGAAGGTTAAGCGGGAAAAAGCTTGGATATAGAAATAAGGAATAACACTCAGGCCGGACCGGCGGTAATCAGCAGTTCCGGCCTGAGGGCCTGTCCTCAAATAACCTGAACAGCTTGCATCTCATCTTTGGGCCATCTTTGGCTGTGGCTCAATCACAAAATCCTCAACGTAGCGCTGCTACGTCTGCGGTTTTGTTCAATCGCCGCAACCAAATCCAACCCAAATCTGAGCGCAATCTTGCCCAGGTTATTTGTGGACAGGCCCTGAGTGTTTTTTAACCTACCTTGAAGATCATGGAGGCGCCGGTGTCGCCGGCGGCGCAACCGGCCCAGAGGCAGTAGCCGCCGCCGGCCATGGCGACTTCTTCAATCATTTCGGCAATGATTCTGCCTGCGGTCGGCGCCTGGGGATGGCCATAGACAATGGATGATCCGTAGTTATTCATCTTCATGACGTCATTGCCCAGCTTTTTGGCGAAATTGATGTCATTTGTCGCGAAGGGGTTATGGCTTTTGATCGCCTTCATATCGGTGATTTTCAGGCCGGCGTTGGCAAGGGCCATCTGAGCCGCCGGCACCGGCGCCGCAGCCATGAAGCCGGGCTCAACCCTGGAAAAGCCATAGGAGACGATCCGGACTTCGATCTTGGGATCCGCGCTCAATTCCTTCGCTTTTTCCCTGGTTGTGACGATGAAGCCGGCGTTGCCATCAGCCGGGTGCGTCTGTACGCCGAAACTGTGAACCCCGCCCTTTTCAATGGGAGAGAGCTTCGCCAAACCTTCTGCCGTCGTTGGGGTCACACCGTCATCCTCTTCTATCAAGATGGTTTTTTTCTTTGAGACCTTTACCTCCGCCGGGAACATATACCGTTTCTGGAAAGCTCGGTCGTTGGCCAGCGCCATCTCATACTGCTCATAGCGGCGCAACGTCACGGCATCGCACTCCTCTTTGGTGATTCCTTCCTTTTTGGCCACGTTATCGGCGGTCTGCACCATCTTGGTGGGCGGGTAAACATTGGGGTCATTGTTGAAATTGTCCATCAGCCAGTTTTCCGAATATACCTCGCCTCCGGGGCCCATCGGGTTCGCCCATACCGTGTGGCCGCCATTGGAGCAGCGGTCGGCCATCAGACCAAAGGCAACTTGCAGCGAGCCGTGTTCCACGGCCAGCGCCGCCAGATTCAGGATGGTTGTGGAAGTTGTGCAGGCCTGATTTACCATCAGGGCGGGCAGATTCTTTTTGTTGTCGGTCAGTATGCCGGCGGCCCAGTTGTGGCTGTAAAACAGATGGGGCTGGGTAATGGTAATCCCGAAGTACATATAGTCAAAAATAGCAGGGTCAATCTTTTTTTTCTCGAGCAGCCACCTTCGCGCCGTTTTTCCCGCCAGCTCGATTGAATTTTCATTCTGCATGCTTCCCTGCCAACGGACAAAAGGGGTAGAGTAATAACCATTGTAGGGTATATAGGCCTTTTCAAAAACGTTCATATAACATCCTCCCTGTTAGCAAAACACGTTGCCATCCTGTAACTATCCCTTGTTGCTTCCATACCTTCAGAGTTGAGGAAATATATACAATTTTTTCGGTTGTCAAGATTTTTTTGATCACCATCCGCTTGACGGCAGCGCCTGCTTTCGCATATACTTACTCATGTTTTAGCAGATGCGCTATGTGTTATCTATGTAAAATCAGGATGATAGCGGGATATGAATAAACTTTCAGGAGGATGGGGCGTGACTAAGAAAATTGGGCGGTATGTTACAATTGCGGCGGTATTTGCTTTTATCTTCGGCATTACAGTCGGGTGCGATGCGAATGCGGAAAAAGATAAGACGGTTAAACAGATTATGGCGCCGGCGGGGAACGCCTCTGCGGCCTTGCCTGCCGGACAAAACGCAACCCCGGCCGCAACGGTAGATGGAGGCGCAACAGCCGTTGAAGTAGATGGACTGAAGCTTACCAATGCCGAAGTCGCCGCGCAAGTCGAGCAGAAAATGGCGCAAATTGCGGGACAGATACCCCCGGAACGTTTGGAACAGGCCAGAGGCGATATCCGCAAGGGAATAATAGACGGGTTTGTTAATTTGACCCTCTTGAAAAAGGAGATAGCGACCAAGAAGGTCACGGCGAGTGAAAAGGAGATTACTGCCTTCATCGAGGAAGTTAAGGCGAATATGCCTCCTGGACAGACGATCGAGGGATTTATGAAGCAAAACAGCATGGATATGGCAAAGTTTCGCGAAGAGGTCGGCAACAACATCAAGATAAAAAAGCTTATCCAGCAGGAGGCGGGGGGAAGCCTTAAGGCAACAGATAAGGAAATCAACGATTTCTATGCCAAAAACAAACAGATGTTTTTAAAGCCGGAATCGGTGCATGCCCGGCACATTCTGGTGGCCAGTGAAGCGAAGGACGACGAAAAGACCAAGGCGCAGAAGTTGGCCAAGGCTGAAGGAATTCGTAAAAAATTGGTGGCCGGGGAAGATTTTGCGCAGTTAGCAGCCAATAATTCCGATTGTCCAAGCAAGGAAAAGGGCGGAGATCTTGGAACATTTGGCCGCGGGCAGATGGTCAAACCCTTTGAGGATGCCGCTTTTTCACAGGCGCCCAAGGCGATCGGCCCGATTGTCAAGACCGATTTCGGGTTTCACATAATCCAGGTGCTTGAACATAAGGCCGCCGAAACGCTAAAACTGGACGGCGAGATGAAAAAGAAGATTGCCGCCTTTATGGAACGGCAAAAGCAGGAAGAAAATTTTGAAAAAATGATGAAAAGGCTTAAGACGGGAACGAAGATAGTTATAAACGGTTAACGGGAGGACTCAAAATGAGACACCGCAATGCGGGCAAGGTATGTGATCGCCTCTGGTACCTCGGGAGAGAGGAATCGGGCGTTTACCTGCTGGAGGGGGATGATTGTTCGCTGATTATAAGTGGCGGGATGAGTTATCTGGCGCCTGTTGTTCTCGAACAGCTCGAGGATTTCCATATTAAAGAGGAGAAGATAGGCAAGCTGATTATTCTTCATGCCCATTTTGATCATGTGGGACTGGTTCCGTTCTTCAAACGCCGTTATCCGGAGCTGCAGATTTTCGCCCTTGCCCGGGGGTGGGAGATACTGAAGATGGAAAAGGCTATTGCCACAATCAATTCCTCGAGCCTTATGGTAGCCAAAAGGGTAGGGGTTGAGGATTTGCTGAAGGGGATGGATCTGGAGTGGCGGGATGATGTCAGCGGCTCCGTTGTTGAGGAGGGAAGTGTGCTCGATTTGGGCGGTTTGACGGTGCGGGTTCTGGAGACGCCGGGTCACTCCTCCTGCTCCCTTTCTGCGTACTGTCCGGAAATAAAAGCGCTTTTCCCGTCGGATGGAGGGGGAATCCCCTTTGAGGACATAATCTTACCCGCCGGCAACTCCAATTATACCCAATATCAGCAAAGTCTGGCGAAGCTTTCCTCTTTGCCGGTGGATATTTTCTGTGCCGATCATTATGGGTATGTAACGGGCGAAGAGGCAAATAACTATATCCAAAACAGCATGGAGTCGGCAAGGGAGCATCGAACGAAAATTGAGGCCATTTACCGGCGAACCGGTTCTGTGGAGGAAACGGTGCAAGAGGTTCTGGATGCGGTCTATAAAGAACGTCCCAGCTACTTTCTTTCCCCGGAGATATATGCCGGGGTTTACCGCCAGACAGTGCGGCACATTGCCTCGGCCATGGGGGAAAGATGAAATCCGTTGACATGCTGGCTTTCGATCTTGACGGCACATTGATCGATTCAACCATTGATTTGACTGATTCTGTAAATCATGCCTTGTCAACGCTTGGTCTTGCCGAGATAACCGTGGAGGCTGTAAAAGAATATGTTGGCGATGGTGTTTCAGCGACTGTCCAGCGGGCATTGGGAGGTCAGGCGGATAAGTATTTTCCCCAGGCAATAGAATTGTTTCGCGATTATTATGAGGGGCATCTGTTAGATCATACCGCCCTCTACCCCGATGTTGTTGATTTTCTTGCCTACTTCGGTGATAAAAAAAAGGTTCTTGTGACTAACAAGACCGAAAAATATACGCTCAGGATAGTGAAGTCCCTGCGTATCAATGATTATTTTCTCGATGTTTGCGGAGAGGACAGCACCCCTTTCAAAAAACCGGATCCCCGTCTTCTGGAGCTGATCATGGAAAAGAGGGGGGTTGTTCCGGCGCGCACGGTGATGATAGGCGACGGCGCCAACGATATTCTTTTGGCGAAAAGGGCGGGCGCAATAAGTTGCGCGTTTCTTAACGGGATAAGCGACAGGGAAAAACTGCTCAGTCTTGCCCCTGATTTCGTCTGCGAGCGGCTCTCCGACCTGAAGGCTTTTTTTTGCTGATCAATGCCAACTAATGCTCAACACCGTAAGAAAAACCATTGCTGATAATCTTCTCCTCAGACGCGGCGAACACGTTTTGGCCGCCGTCTCCGGCGGCCCTGATTCGGTCGCGTTGCTGAGAATCCTGGAAATTCTTGCCGGGGAATACTCTCTGAAAATCACCGTGGCGCACCTTAACCATGGTCTCCGGGGCAAAGATGCCGATCGGGATGAGGATTTTGTGCGAATTCTTAGTGAAAAAAGGAATATAGCATTCATAACAAAAAGGGTGGATATCCGCGAGCGGCAAAAAAAAACCGGGAAGTCCATAGAAGAGAGCAGCCGGGAGGAGCGTTATCGCTTTTTGTATGAAACTGCCGCCGGATGCGGTGCTGAAAAGATAGCCACCGGCCACCATCGGGACGACCAGGTGGAGACATTCTTTATCAATCTTCTCCGAGGCGCCGGTATGGACGGTCTCAAGGGAATTGCCCCAATTCGGGATGATTATTTGATCCGTCCGCTGCTATATGTCAGCCGCAGCGAGATTCTGGAGTTTTTAAGCAGGGAGGGGCTTTCTTACAGGACGGACAGCTCCAACTCGGACCAGACTTTTTTGCGCAACAGCATCCGCAACTGGCTTCTTCCCGAATTGACGAAGCGCTACAACCCGCAGCTTGCAGCGGGGGTCGCCCGCACCGCCGAGATCATCCGGCAGGAAGACGATTATATGCTTGACGTTGTTCGGCAATTGGCAGTTTCCTGGGGGATAAGTCAAGACGATAGAGAAATTGCCATTCCGTTATCGGAATTTTTGCAGCAGCACCGGGCGATTCAGGCGCGCCTTATTAAATTTTTGCTGGAGGGGATGACCGCTTTTGAAAAACGTATTGGCTGCCTTCATATAGAGGCGGTTCTGGAATTGTGCCATAAAAAAGACAATAGATTTCGCAAGTTTGATCTTCCCGCGCGGATATTGGTCGAAAAACGGGCGGCGGTCCTGAAGATCATGAAAGTGTCTGACCTGCGAACCGCTGAGGGGGTTTCAAAGAGTAAAGAAGGCGGTTTCGAGAGAGAGGTTAAAATTCCGGGGACGATCAGTCTGCCTGAAATTAATATGAATATCCGGGCAGCGATGATTGATAAACCGGGGTTTGCGGAGTTTAAAAGCCACCCGGAGACGGCCTTTATCGATTATGATTGCATCCATCCGCCGTTGTTTATAAGAAATTGGCGTTATGGCGACCGGATTGATCTTTTGGGGCTGGGAGGAACAAAGAAGTTGAAGAAATACTTCATTGATAGAAAGATTCCCAGCGCGCAGAGAGAGACCATTCCCCTGCTGGTTGACGCGCAGTCGGTTATCTGGATTGCCGGCGAGCGGATAAGCCAGAGGGTGCGCATTACCGAAAAAACTAAAAAAGTGTTGAAAATAGAGTTGGTTTGAAGTAATCAAGGGCGCAATTGAAATGTGTGCTGTGGACAGTTTATAAACCGTTCCCCGTGGGTTGCGGTTCATGGAAAAGTTGTCGAATGTTCATAAAAGGAGAATAACAAATTGAATCCTCTACAGAAAAATATAGCGCTCTGGCTTGTGATCAGTCTGGTTTTCGTTATGATGTACCATCTTTTCAGCCAGCCGAAAATAGCGCAAACAGAGATGATCTATAGCGAGTTTTTAAGCAATGTTGAAAAATCACAGGTTTCCGAGGTGACGATTCAGGGAGAGAACATAACCGGTAAATTGACCAACGGCAAGGTTTTCAAGACTTATGCCCCTAAAGATGCAGGTGCGATTGCCCTGCTGAAGGAGAAGGGGGTGCGCATTTCCGCCAAGCCCGTTGATGATTCCCCCTGGTATATGACGCTGCTTGTCTCATGGCTGCCGATGCTCCTGCTGATCGGGGTCTGGATATTTTTCATGCGGCAAATGCAGGGCGGGGGGGGCAAGGCGATGGCTTTCGGTAAAAGCCGCGCTCGTCTGGTCAATGACAAATCAAAAAAGATTACGTTCCTCGATGTGGCCGGGGTTGAAGAGGCAAAAGCCGAGTTGCAGGAGGTCATTGACTTTTTGCGCGACCCTAAGAAATATACCAAATTGGGGGGGAGAATCCCCAAAGGACTATTGCTTGTCGGCCCTCCCGGGACAGGTAAGACACTGCTGGCGCGGGCAATTGCCGGGGAGGCGGATGTCCCCTTTCTGAGCATCAGTGGCTCGGATTTTGTGGAGATGTTTGTCGGCGTCGGCGCCTCCCGTGTTCGCGATCTGTTTGTCCAAGGGAAGAAGAATGCCCCCTGCATAATCTTCATCGATGAAATAGACGCGGTGGGGCGTCATCGTGGGGCCGGTCTGGGCGGCGGACACGACGAAAGGGAACAGACCTTAAACCAGTTACTGGTCGAGATGGATGGTTTCGAATCGAATGAGGGTGTTATCCTCGTTTCCGCGACCAACCGTCCGGATGTCCTGGATCCAGCCCTGATGCGACCCGGCCGTTTCGACCGCCAGGTGGTGGTGCCGCTTCCGGACGTGCGCGGCAGGGAAAAGATCCTGGAGGTTCATGCCCGCAAAACACCCCTTACCGAGGATGTCAATTTCAGCGTTATCGCCCGGGGAACGCCGGGATTTTCCGGCGCCGACATAGAGAATCTTGTCAATGAATCGGTGCTGTACGCCGCCCGTTTCAACAAGGATAAGGTCTCCATGTCCGACTTCGAGTATGCCAAAGACAAGGTGATGATGGGGACGGAGCGCAAGAGCATGGTGATCAGTGATGAGGAAAAGAAAAACACCGCTTATCACGAAACGGGTCATGCGCTTGTGGCCCGCATGCTTCCTGGAACGGACCCTATTCACAAGGTAACGATCATCCCCCGGGGAATGGCGCTCGGTCTTACCCAGCAACTGCCGGTTGATGAGAAGCATGCCTATCCGCGGGAGTTTCTTCTCAATAACATCGTCATACTCCTCGGGGGGCGGGCTGCCGAGGAAATTATCCTCAAGGATTATACAACCGGGGCCGGGAACGATATTGAGAGGGCTACCGGCCTGGCTCGCAAGATGGTCTGCGAGTGGGGAATGAGCGAGGCGATCGGGCCCCTGAGCTATGGCAAGAAGGAAGAACAGATTTTTCTGGGAAGGGAATTTGCCTCCCACAAGGATTACAGCGAAGAGACGGCCAAGAAAATAGATGCAGAGATAAACCAGATTGTTATCTCCAGTTATGAGAGGGCAAGGGGTATTCTCTCGGATAATCTGGAGTTGCTTAACAAAATCGCCATTGTACTTCTCGAAAAAGAGGTATTAACCGGGCAGGAACTTGATGCACTCATCAAGGGCGATGTCCTCCCGCAAATTGAAGATGTCCGCTCGCAAATTGAAGAAGGCGGTCCGGCAGAGACAACCTTATGAAAGAAGTGAATGACGACAATCTGCTGTTTCGGACGTCGCGCCGGGAGATTGTCTTGGGCGAGCGCACTCTGATCATGGGGATCATCAATGCGACCCCCGATTCCTTCTCGGATGGCGGCCGTTACGCTTCGCCGCAAAAGGCAATCGAGGAAGGGATGCGGATGGTCGAAGAGGGCGCCGACATCCTGGACATTGGCGGCGAATCCACTCGTCCCGGTTCAGACGCCGTTTCCGTCGAAGAAGAGCTAACGAGGGTTATTCCGGTTATTCGAGGCCTTGCGGCAAAGCTCTCCATCCCTCTTTCGATTGATACCATGAAGGCGGAGGTTGCCCGGGAGGCGTTGAGGGCAGGCGCGGAAATAATAAATGATGTAAGCTCTCTGAATTATGACGAGGCAATGGCAAAAACCATTTCTGCCGCGGGCGCGGGGGTGGTTTTGATGCATATGCGGGGTATCCCCAAGGTGATGCAGCAGGGCGACTTGACTTACCCTTCCCTGCTTGACGATATAGCGGAGTTTTTGCAGGAACGGATGGAAAGGGCCCTGTCGGAAGGAATAGGCCGGACTCAAACAGTTATTGATCCGGGCATCGGCTTCGGCAAAACAGCGGACGACAATCTGCGACTTATTCGCCATCTCGGCGAGTTTAAAAAATTAGGAAGACCAATTCTTATGGGTGTTTCCCGCAAAGCCTTCATTGGCAAGATAACGGGGGGGCTGCCTGCCGAGCGTATGGAAGGGACTGCGGCTGCGGTAACGGCTTCAATCATGGGTGGGGCGCATATCGTCAGGGTGCATGATGTTTCCGTCATGAAGAAGGTGGTCCTGATGGCGGATGCAATTAGCAGGGCTTAAAATGGTATCCGGCGTCGGGATTGATCTTGTAGCGGTTGCAAGAGTCGAGAGGATTCTCGCCAAATGGGGAGACGCATTCATTCGGCGCATCTACACGGTTGAGGAAATTGCCTATTGTCAGGCCAAGGCGCGTCCGGCTCTGCATTTTGCCGCTTGTTTCGCCGTTAAAGAGGCCTTTTTAAAGGCGCTGGGGACCGGATTGGGCGGAGGAATCGGCTTTAATGATATTGCAACGATTCACGACGGCAACGGGAAGCCCACTGTCAAGCTGTCCGGAAAAGCCTCGGCTTTACAGCGCGGCGGGTGCAGGGAAAAAGTTGCGGTAAGCATTTCGCATACAGACGATTTGGCGACCGCCATCGTTATTCTTGATAAATGAACGGGCGGATGCAGCTTTGACTGGAAATAGCTTCTTTGTTGCTCTGGTATCGGAAAACCCTGAACAGACCTTTCGGCTGGGAGTTGACATCGGCAGGATCCTGAAGGCTGGCGACTTTGTCGCGCTGCACGGGGAATTGGGAGCGGGGAAAACGGTCTTTGTCCAGGGAATAGCCAAAGGTATGGGGGTTCCCGATGCGTATGCGGTTGTCTCGCCGACCTTCACCCTGATCAACGAGTACCCGGGCGAGGCAGCGCCTCTTTATCATCTCGACGTCTATCGTCTTGCCGGAAGCGCGGAGCTGCTCGACGCAGGATTTGACGAAACGGTTTCCCGAAATGGGGTTACGGTTGTAGAGTGGGCTGAAAAGATTGCCGATTTTATTCCGGCTGGCGCCATTTTCCTCGCCTTCACATATCTTGACGAGACAAAAAGGGAAATACGCATTTCCACAGCAGAGGGATCGATTAGGCAGAGACTAAAAGGCGTAGTTTTTAAGAAGCGCCGCTCGGAGGAGGGCTTTAATTAGATGGCTTTGATTGTACAGAAATATGGCGGCACCTCGGTTGCCAATCTGGAGAGGATTGCCAATGTGGCCAAAAAGGTGGTCCGCACAAAAGGGGAAGGAAATGAGGTGGTTGTTGTCCTATCGGCCATGTCCGGCGAGACGGATCGCCTTATTAAACTTGCCCGGCAGGCGGCGGATGAACCAAACCTGCGGGAGTACGATTCGCTTATTTCCACCGGCGAGCAGGCAACGGTAACGCTGCTTGCCATCATGCTCAATGGCATGGGCCATAAGGCAAAATCTTTTCTGGGATTTCAGGTTCCCGTCATTACCGATCAGGCCTTCAGCAAGGCCCGCATCTTAAGCGTGCAGAAAGAGGCTGTACTGAAGGAGCTGGCAGAAGGAACAATTGTGGTTGTCGCGGGTTTTCAGGGGAGGGATGGCGACAACAACATAACCACGCTTGGCAGGGGCGGCTCCGACACCAGCGCCGTGGCGCTGGCAGCGGCGCTGAACGCGGATGTATGCGATATATATACTGATGTTGACGGGGTATATACAACTGATCCGAACATCTGCAGTAAAGCCCGGAGACTTTCCCGGATAACCTACGACGAGATGCTGGAAATGGCCAGGGCGGGCGCCAAGGTGCTGCAGCCGCGTTCGGTGGAGCTGGCAAAAAAATTCAACGTGCCGGTCTATGTAAAATCCTCTTTTTCTGATGAAGGGGGGACGCTTGTAACAAAGGAGGCTGAAAATATGGAGAAGGAAATCGTTTCCGGCGTGACGTATGATCGCGACCAGGCCAAGATAACGGTTATTCATGTTCCGGACCGTCCCGGGATTGCGGTAGCCATCTTTGCGCCGCTGGCAGAACATAATATCATGGTGGACATGATCATTCAGAATGCGAGCATCGATGGATATACGGACATGACCTTCACCGTTTCCCGCAAGGAAGTTCTTGAGGCCAAGCGGATTATCGGCGAGGCTGTTCATGCGATCGGCGCGGATAAGCTGGAAGTGGACGAGAACGTTGCCAAGGTTTCCGTGATCGGCAGCGGCATGATCAGCCATGCCGGCGTTGCGGCAAAAATTTTCCAGACGCTTGCCAACGAAAGGATAAACATCCTGATGATCAGCACCTCCGAAATCAAGGTTTCCTGCGTTGTCGAGGCAAAGTACACGGAGTTGGCCGTGACCGCCCTGCACGATGCCTTTGAACTGGAGAAAGAGCGTTGAAATGATCGTCTCCACAGGACAGCGAGCCGGCATGCTTGCCGTTTTGCTTGTCTGCCTGGCAATTTATGGATTTTCGTCCTTCACCATTAGACAGCCGCGGCAAGGAGAACCCATACCCTTGGTGCTGCAGAATGCGGATTTTATTGCAGTCGAACTCCGCGGCTTTCAGGGCGAGGGAATCTATTTCCTCCCCCCCGGCGCTGCGCCTCAAAGCCTGATTGAGGCCGCCGGTGTAAAAAACCCCGGCTATAAAGAAAGTCTATTGGGGGCAAAGATTTCTCAGGGCGCCCTTTTTACGGTTGCTGGCGACGGCAGTTTGCAGAGAGGGGAAATGTCCGCCGCAACAAGGGTTGCCTTGGGCATTCCGCTTGACGTCAATCGGGCTTCGGCAGGCGACCTGGCTCTTGTCCCCGGCATTGGGGAGGGGGACGCGGCGCGAATTGTGCAGAGACGCAGGGAGAGGGGGAATTTATCCAGTTTGGCTGATCTATCGGATATCCCGGGAATTAAAGAGAAAAAACTTGAGAAAATAAGGGACTACTTAACAACGGGTTTGAGCAGGTAGGTTTATTTAAACATCTTTAATTCTTCTCATTCCGGTACTGTTCAAGGTAGTGAAGCACCCTTTTTACATAGGTCTGGGTTTCTTTGTAGGGGGGGATGCTGTTGTTATAGCGCAGGACGGCATTTTCGCCAGCGTTATAAGCCGCAAGGACCAAAGGCAGATTGCCCTTGAATAAGGTGGACAGGTAGCGCAGATAGCGGACCCCGCCGTCTATATTGCTTTCCGGATGAAAGGAGTCGGCTACCTGAAGGGAAGCCGCGGTGGCCGGCATGAGCTGCATGAGCCCCCGGGCGCCGACGGGCGAGACGGCCTTGTGATTAAAATTGGATTCAGCCTTGATTACAGCCTTGACAAGGGTTGAATCAACGGCGTACTTTTCGGAAGCTTGATTAATTAGAGATTCGTAAGCGGAAATCTTCCCGGGCGCCTTTAAAAGCACCCGCTTTTCCCTCATTACCAGGACATAAGGGGCGCCGTTGTCTGTCGGTACATTAGTCAGGTGGATAACGCCTTCAGGATCAGTGTATCGGTAAATATCTGAATAGGCTGACGTTGCCGCCAATAGGAATACGGCGACAACGCAAAAAAAGAAAAATTTTTCAGCCAAGATATATTTTCTGGATTTCATTACTTCCCATCGCTCCCTGTCTTGTGCCCTGACTATACCCCAACAGCGATCGTTTATTCAAGCTTTTTATAATCTTCCGTTTTCGCCTTGCTGCCGCTCGGTTGCTTTTTTGCCGTGTCATTGTCCTTGACAGAGATAATTTATGGTGTTAAGAAACGTCACGATCGCAGTAATTGATGTCGGGGCGTGGCGCAGTCTGGTAGCGTATCTGAATGGGGTTCAGAGGGCCGGTGGTTCAAATCCACTCGCCCCGACCAATAGTAAAATAAACCGCCGAAAGGGCGGTTTTTTAATATTTTTCGCATCTTCCTTATATCCATAGGTTGACATAAAAGTATCGGATGAATATAAAGGCGATAAGAAAATGCGAGGGTGGCGGAATTGGGAGACGCACTGGACTTAGGATCCAGCCCGTTTGCGCGGGTAGGGGTTCAAATCCCCTCTCTCGCACCATACTTGGCCCGGTATTGAGATAAACATAAGGAGTGTGCTGCCGTGAGTGAAATTGTTGAACCAAAGATCGATGATGTCAGTTCCGTAAAAAAGAGGATTTCTTTTGAGATTCCCTGGGATGACGTTAAACATGAACTGGACAAAGTTTATCAGAAGGCCGGAAAAACAGCCAGGATCAAAGGATTCAGGCCAGGTAAAATACCCCGTAATATAATGGAAAAATACTACCGCCAGGACGTAGAGGTGGATGCTATTTCCAATCTTGTTAATCGTTATTACTGGGAAACGATCCAGAAGCATAACATCGCCGCGGTAAGTCAGCCCCAGATAGAACAAGAGGGGATAGAGCAGGAAAAGAACTTTACCTTCACCGCCACTGTTGACGTTGAGCCGCAGATAGAGCC
Organism: Syntrophales bacterium; assembly: GCA_023229765.1. Lineage (NCBI taxonomy): Bacteria > Pseudomonadati > Thermodesulfobacteriota > Syntrophia > Syntrophales > Syntrophales bacterium. The sequence continues at coordinate 37,984 of JALNYO010000009.1, forward strand.
GGTGGGCTATACGGGGCTGGAACTGGAAAAGCAGACGCCCGTTGTTAACGACGACGAACTGGAGGCAAACATGCAGCAGATGCGCCAGATGTTTGCCGTCTTGGAGAACGTAGAGGAAGAAAGAGGCGTTCAGACCGGTGATTTTGTCACAATCGGTTTTGAAGGCGCCCTCGCCGGGGAAAAGCTCCCCGAACTGAAGGCGGAAAACCATCTTCTGGAAATAGGCTCAGGGTCGTTTATCCCCGGTTTCGAAGAACAGCTGATCGATTCTCCAAAGGGCGCGACCAAGAATATTGAGGTTACCTTTCCCGCGGATTATCAGGCGCCCCGTCTGGCAGGAAAAAATGTACAGTTCGCAGTTGCGATAAAGGATATTCGCGTAAGGAGGCTTCCTGACCTCGATGATAAATTTATTAAAAATTTCGGGAAATATACATCCCTTGACGAGCTGCGGGCGGATGTCCGAAAAAGAGCCGAGGAAGAAAAAAAGAAGCGCCTTGACGCGGCATTTGTAAAGCAGATCGGCGATAAACTGCTCGAAAATAATATTTTTGAGGCGCCGGAAGCATTTATTGAACAGCAGGTTTATTATATGGTTTCCGATGCGCACAGCAGAATGGTGTCCGAGGGTATGGACCCCAAGAAGGCCGAGGAATTGGCAGCTAATTTGCGTGCTCCTTTCCGGGACGAAGCGGCCAAGATAGTTAAAACAACTATTTTGCTGGACAAGATTGCCCAAAAGGAGGCGATCGCGGCAACGGATGAAGAGTTGGAAGCAAGGATCAGGGAATTCGCGCTTCAGCGCTCCCAGGACTATGAAACATTCAGAAAATCTCTCGAAAAGGATAATCTTGTGGAAAATATCCGGGGTGAACTTATAAACCGTAAAACGTATGAATTTATTGAGTCTAAGGCAAATATAACGGTGCGGGAGGCTGAGAAAATAGAAAGCGGGGATGCTGCAAAATGAGTTTGATACCAATGGTTGTAGAACAGGATGGCCGCGGGGAGAGGGCCTTTGATATCTATTCCCGGCTCCTGCGGGATCGGATCATCTTTCTCGGCACGGCAATTGATGACGATGTCGCGAATCTGGTGATTGCCCAGATGCTCTTTCTGGAATCTGACGATCCCGATAAGGACATATTTTTTTATTTGAACTCTCCGGGCGGCAGCGTCAGCGCCGGGATGGCAATTTATGATACCATGCAGTACATCAAGCCCTCGGTAAGTACCGTCTGCATGGGGCAGGCGGCCAGCATGGGCGCCCTGCTGCTCGCGGCGGGGCAAAAGGGAAAGCGCTATGCGCTGCCCCATTCCCGGATTATGATCCATCAACCGCTGGGCGGATTCCAGGGGCAGGCCACCGATATCGGCATTCAGGCTCGCGAGATTCTGAGATTGAAGGAGGAGCTGAATCAGATCCTCGCCGATTTGACCGGTCAGCCGCTCGAAAAGATTGCCGCCGATACCGAGCGTGATTATTATATGTCGGGGACAAATGCTGTAGAGTATGGCATTATCGATGAAGTCATCTTAAAGAGGGCTTAACAAAGTTTGCTGAAGGGGTTCCATAATGGGGAGAAAACCAAAGGATTCTGGCTACGAAAAGGGGATATTGTACTGTTCTTTTTGCGGCAAGGGACAAAATGAGGTCAAAAAACTTGTCGCCGGTTCGACATCTTATATATGCGATGAATGTGTTGAGCTTTGCCGTTCGATCATTAACGAGGAAAATCAGGAAGATAAAGGGTCAATTTCCGGGGGATTTCCGGAGCCGAGGGACATTGTCAAGTTTCTTGACCAGTATGTAATCGGTCAGGAAAGAGCCAAGAAAATTCTCTCCGTGGCGGTGTACAACCATTACCGGAGGCTCTCCGCAGGCGCGGATGTGGGAGGGGTGGAAATTCAGAAGAGCAATATCCTGCTGATCGGGCCAACCGGTTCCGGGAAGACCCTGCTTGCGAAAACACTGGCCAGGATGCTGAATGTTCCGTTTACCATTGCCGACGCAACGACGCTGACGGAAGCGGGATATGTTGGGGAGGATGTGGAAAATATTATCCTCAGCCTGCTGCAGAACGCCGATTATGATGTAGAGAAGGCATCCCGAGGGATTGTTTACATTGACGAGATCGACAAAATTGCCAGAAAGTCTGGCAACCCCTCGATAACACGCGATGTTTCAGGCGAAGGCGTGCAGCAGGCGCTCTTGAAAATTATTGAGGGGACAACGGCGAGCATCCCCCCCAAGGGAGGCAGAAAACACCCCCAACAGGAGTTTATTCAGGTAGATACGACGAATATCCTCTTCATTTGCGGCGGCGCCTTTAATGATCTCGACGGAATAATCTCTCGCCGGACTGGTTCCAACTCTATCGGTTTTGGATCCGAGATCCGTAGTAATAAAGAGAAAAACAAGGATGAACTGCTTAGCAAAGTGCAGCCTGAGGATCTTCTCAAGTTTGGCCTGATCCCGGAATTTATCGGCCGGCTGCCGGTAATTTCGACGCTCAAAGAGTTGACGCATGATGATCTGATCCGAATTCTTCTGGAACCGAAGGATGCCCTTGTCAAGCAATATCAAAAGCTTTTCGAGCTGGACGGGGTCAAATTGAAATTTACCGAGGGCGCCTTGAAGGCCATTGCCGAGCTCTCGCTGGAAAGAAAATCCGGCGCCCGCGGTTTGCGGGCGATTATGGAAAACACCCTGCTTGAGATAATGTATGAGCTTCCTTCCCGCAATGATGTGCTGGAATGCATCGTCAGCGAAGAAGTTGTAAAAAATGATGAAAAACCTATTCTCCTTCTCGAAAAAAAATCCGAGACGGCGTGATTTTAACTATTACAGGTAATAATAAATGACCTCCAGAAGAGAAACAAATGAGTTGATGCAGAATGACGCGGAAATGCCGCTTTTGCCGCTTCGGGATGTGGTGGTTTTCCCGCACATGATTGTCCCGCTGTTTGTGGGCAGGGAAAAGTCAATTGCCGCGCTTGAGGCCGCCATGAAGGATGAAAAAGAGATCTTCATGGTAGCGCAAAAAAATGCCCAGAAAGACGAGCCGGGCGAAGAGGATATATACAGCGTTGGCACAATCGGGATTATAATCCAGTTGTTGCGTCTCCCCGACGGCACCGTCAAGGTGCTGGTTGAGGGCAGGAAAAGGGGAATCATCAGAAACTACGTTTTCTGCGAGGAGCATTTCCTCGTTCTGGTGGATGAGCTCGAGGAAACGGGGAAAGAGGATGCCCTCCGCATTGAGGCGCTGATGAGGAGCATCGGCGCTGCCTTTGAAAACTATGCCAAAATGACCGGCAAGGTTCATCTGGATATGGCCGGAACGGTATCTGCCATTAACGACCCCTCCAAGCTTGCCGACATCGTCATTTCCCAAATCAACGCCAAACTGGATGACAAACAGAAAATTATTGAGATCACGAGCATTCCCGACAGAATGGAAGCAATCTATAAATTGATGCTTTCCGAGATAGAGATCCTGCAGGTTGAGGAAAAAATAAAAAAACGGGTCAAAAAGCAGATGGAAAAGACCCAGAAGGATTACTACCTCAACGAGCAGATGCGGGCCATTCAGAAGGAAATGGGCGAGAAGGATGAATTTAAAAGCGAAGTTATCGAGCTGGAAAAGAGGCTGAAGCAGAAAAAGCTTCCCGAAGAGGCCGCCAAAAAGGTCAAGCAGGAAATCAAAAAGATGCAGATGATGGCGCCGATGTCTGCCGAGGCCACCGTCGTGAGAAATTACATCGACTGGCTTCTCGACATGCCTTGGGAGGAGAAAACTGCGAACAATTACGCGTTGAAAGAGTCTGAGACGATTCTGGAAGAGGATCATTACGGCCTCAAGAAGGTAAAGGAGCGAATCATCGAGTACCTCGCTGTCCAGACCCTCGTCAAAAAGAACAGGGGTTCCATTTTATGCCTGGTAGGTCCTCCGGGGGTCGGCAAGACCTCTATCGCCAAATCGGTAGCACGGGCGACAAACCGGAAGTTTGTGAGGTTTTCCCTGGGCGGGGTGCGGGACGAGGCGGAAATAAGGGGGCACCGGCGCACCTACATCGGCGCAATGCCCGGGAAAATAATCCAGCTTTTAAAAAAGGCGGGAAGCAGCAACCCCGTTTTCTGTCTGGACGAGGTCGATAAGCTCAGCTCCGACTTTCGCGGCGATCCCTCCGCGGCGCTGCTCGAGGTTCTCGATCCGGAGCAGAATAATGCCTTCAACGACAATTATCTCGAAGTTGATTACGACTTGTCAGACGTAATGTTCATTACCACTGCCAACGTCCTGCAAACGATTCCCGCGCCTCTTCAGGACCGGATGGAGGTAATCCGGATTGCCGGTTATACCGAGCAGGAGAAGCTCAATATCGCCGTTAAATTTCTTGTCCCCAAGATTATTGAGGCCAACGGGCTGAGCAAGAAAAATCTGGTTTTTACCGAAGGCGCCATTCTGACGATGATCCGCAACTATACCAGAGAAGCGGGAGTCCGGAATCTGGACAGGGAAATATCCTCCATTTGCCGTAAGGTTGCCAGGAAGGTAGTATCGGAAGGGGTAAAAACATGCATAAAGATATCCGCAAACGCCGTCTCGGGATATCTCGGCGTACCGAAATTCCGGGATAATGAAAACGAGGGGATGGACCGGGTCGGCTTAACGATTGGCCTTGCCTGGACGGAGGTGGGCGGGGAGCTTTTGACCCTCGAAACAACGGTAATGAAAGGCTCCGGCAAGATGACCCTGACGGGCAAATTAGGCGATGTCATGCAGGAGTCCGCCCAGGCCGCGCTCACCTACGTGCGTTCCCGCTCCGGGGAGTTCGGATTGCCTGAAGGGTTTTACAAGGATACGGACATCCACGTGCATGTCCCGGAGGGGGCGATCCCGAAGGACGGACCATCCGCCGGCATTGCCATGGCGACCTCCATTGCCTCGGCCCTGACGAATCGCAAGGTGCGGGGCGATCTGGCGATGACGGGGGAAATTACCCTCCGCGGAAGGGTGCTGCCCATCGGCGGTTTGAAGGAAAAACTGCTGGCTGCCCACCGGGCGGGAATAAAGACGGTAATAATTCCCAAGGACAATGAAAAGGATTTGAGCGAGGTGCCGGCAAACGTTCTGAAGAAGCTTAAAATGATTTTTGTTCAGAATGTTGATGAGGTGATGAGCGCCGCTTTGCTGCCCAAAGAAGAGAACCCGGCAGATATTGGGGGCGTTCCTGTGAGCAGCAAGATCGAGGAAACGGTCCCCTTGCCCTGCTGAAAGCGCGGGAGGATTTGTCGTTTTTTCGAACTTAGTTCTTGACAAGGATTGTAATCATTGCTAAAGAGGCCCCCGCTGCTTGATAATATGGGCGGGTAGCTCAGCTGGGAGAGCGCCACGCTTACACCGTGGATGTCACAGGTTCAAGTCCTGTTCCGCCTACCATGGAAAAAGCGTGATTCTCCGGGGCCGTTCGCGCAGGCTTATGGGTTTGGGGAGATTTCGAGCAGATAAATTTTTTATTTACGGGGTCGTAGTTAAGTTGGTTATAACGCCGGCCTGTCACGCCGGAGGCCAGGGGTTCAAGTCCCCTCGGCCCCGCCAAAATGAAAACAGGGGGTTAGGAAGTTATTCCGCCCCCTGTTTCTTTTTCTTCTCCCGCCGTCCCCAGCACCATCCCCAGCAACGAATCGGTTCTTTTCCGTGGCGGCAAATCCGGAGGTGCCGTTCTGCTTTTTACCATCTGCATCCAAATAACTCCCAATGGGTCACTTTGTGCGGGGGGCTGATTAAATGGAGGGTCGCTTCCGTGACGGGGTGCATGTGACCGATGTCTCCGATCTGATGCGCCGGATGGTGAAGGAAAACCTCCTCAAGTTCGACGGTACGCACCTGTTTCCCGAGCGCATTGCCTATACCGTGCCCTACAAGCTTTCCGAAGCCGAGGCCCAACTCTACAAGGCGGTGACCGACTACGTGCGCGAGGAGTTCAACCGTGCCGAGGCGCTTGCGAATGATAAACGGGCCGGGACCGTTGGCTTTGCGCTGATGATTCTGCAGCGGAGGCTCGCTTCCTCGCCCGAAGCGATCTATCAATCGCTCCGCCGCCGTCGCGAACGACTGGAAAGCAGATTGCGCGAGATGGAGGTTCTTCAGCGCGGATGTGGAACTGCGCCGATGCCTCAGCCCGACCTTCCGGTACTGGATGCCGAGGATGTCGAAGACCTTGAAGATGCCCCGGACAACGAAGTCCAGGCTGCCGAGGAGGAGATTCTCGATCAGGCGACCGCGGCACGGTCCATTGCTGAGCTGAAGGCCGAGATCGAGACATTGAAGGGGCTGGAGGTCCTGGCGCTTAGCGTCCGGCGCAGCGGTACGGATACGAAGTGGCGTGAGCTCTCCTCACTCCTGTGTGAGATTTTTACCACCGCTGCTGTTTCCGGCAGCGTGACCGAAGCGATCAAACCTTATGGCGCCGGAGTTATTCCCCGGCCCACACCCTCAATGCATCAGAAGCTCGTTCTCTTCACCGAGCACCGCGACACCCTGAATTATCTCGAAAACCGCATCGCCACGCTGCTCGGCCGCAGTGAGGCGGTGGTCATCATCCACGGCGGCATGGGCCGCGAGGAGCGCATGAAGGCGCAGGAATCCTTCCGGCACGATCCGGCGGTGCAGGTGCTTCTGGCCACCGATGCTGCCGGCGAAGGTATCAACCTCCAGCGGGCCCACCTGATGGTCAACTATGACCTTCCGTGGAACCCCAATCGCATCGAGCAGCGCTTTGGGCGCATCCACCGGATCGGTCAGACGGAAGTATGCCACCTCTGGAACCTGGTTGCCGAAGAGACCCGGGAAGGCGACGTTTATCGCAAGCTCCTGGAGAAGCTGGAGCAGGCCCGCCAAACCCTCGGCGGCCAGGTATTCGACGTGCTCGGCAAGTTCCAGTTCGAAGGCAAATTGCTGCGGGATCTTCTGATCGAGGCTATCCGTTACGGCGATCAGCCTGAAGTAAAAGCTCGCCTCACAACGGTCGTGGAGCACGCGCTCGACCGCGACCACTTCCAGGAACTGCTCGAAGACCACGCCCTTGCCCACGACACCATGGACGCGAGCCGCGTCCAACGCATCCGAAAGGACATGGAACGGGCAGAGGCCCGCCGCCTGCAGCCACACTATATCGAGTCTTTTTTCCTCGAAGCTTTCCGCTATTTAGGAGGATCGGCCAGGCAGCGGGAGCCGCGCCGCTACGAGGTCACCCATGTCCCGGCCCCGGTGCGCAATCGCGATCGCCTGATCGGTATCGGCGAACCGGTTTTGCCGCGTTATGAACGCATTGCCTTCGAAAAACCGCTGGTAGCGCCTCAAGGCCAGCCGCTGGCCGCCTTTATGTGTCCGGGGCACCCGCTGCTCGATTCGGTCATCGATCTGACCCTCGAGCGCCACCGTGATCTCTTGAAGCGCGGCGCAGTGCTGGTGGATGAACGCGACCCGGGCACCCGGCCGCGCGTGATGTTCTATCTGGAGCATGCGATCCAGGACGCAAGCCTTACGCGCTCGGGAGAGCGCCGCGTCGTCTCCAGGAGGATGCTCTATGTGGAGCTCGACGCCGACGGCGCCACGCGCCATCTGAATTATGCCCCCTATCTCGATTATCGGCCTCTGGCCAAGGACGAGCCGAGTGTCGAAGACCTGCTTGATCGGTCCGAGTGCGCCTGGATAACCCGGGATCTGGAAAAGAAGGCTCAGGGCCACGCAGTTGTGAACGTCGTTCCCGAACATCTGGCGGAGGTACGGGGTCCCAAGCTTGTCCTGATTGCCAAGACCGAGGCAGCGGTCAAGGAGCGGCTCACCAAGGAGATCACTTACTGGGATCATCGTGCGGAGGAGCTTAAACTTCAGGAGCAGGCCGGCAAGACCGGCAGCCGGCTCAATTCAGGCGAGGCTCGCAAACGGGCTGACCTGCTTCAGGGGCGTTTGCAGAAGCGTCTTGAAGATCTGAAACTCGAAGCCCAGATATCACCGTTGCCGCCGGTGGTGCTGGGCGGAATGCTGGTGGTACCGAGAGGGCTTCTTGCTGCCATTGCCGGGAGTTCGGACGTACCGTCCGCAGAGGAGCAGGCAAGATGCCTGCGCTTTCAGGCCGATACACAGGCCAGTGCGGCGCGCGCTCGCGCCATCGTCATGGAGATCGAGCGCAGTCTCGGCTTCGAGCCAACCGATCGCGAATTTGAGAAACTCGGCTACGATGTCGAGAGCGGTGTGCCGGGCACCGGCAAGCTGCGCTTCATCGAGGTGAAGGGTCGTGTAACCGGCGCGCCGACGATCACGGTAACCCGCAACGAAATCCTCTATTCTCTCAACAAGCCCGAGAACTTCATCCTCGCCATCGTGGAATTCATCGACGGCGACTCACACCGAGTCCACTATATAAGACAGCCCTTCCAGCGCGAGCCGGACTTCGGCGTGACAAGCGTGAGCTACGATTTCGCCGAGCTGCTGGCGCGGGCAGAGGCACCGTCATAAACAGCACCGTCATAAACACTTGCAAATTCGCTCATGAATGAATATAATTCACGCCATGAATGAAAATACATATCCCCGACACATGATGGCTGCGTTGAGCCAACGTTTACGCGTGATGCCTGCCGTTGTGGTTACCGGCGCCCGTCAGACTGGCAAGAGCACCCTGGTAAAGGTGCTTACGCAGGAAAAGCGTTCCTATTTTTCCCTGGATGACATGGATGTCTTCGAACTGGCGAGGGAAAATCCCGAATCACTGGTTGGTAGTGCGATGAACGTGACCCTCGATGAGGTGCAACGGGAACCCGACCTGCTAATCGCCGTAAAACGGGCGATTGATTCCGACCGGCAGTCCGGCCGATTTCTGCTGACCGGATCGGCTAATCTGCTCCTGATGCAGGGAGTATCCGAATCGCTCGCCGGTCGCGCCAGCTACCTTACCCTCTGGCCGATGACCCGGCGGGAGCAACTGGGCCTTGGCCGGTGTGGCATGTGGGAAGAACTGGTCGCGGCGAATGACGTCCAATGGCCCGATCTCCTCAGCGTAGACACATCTGGCCCGGAAGACTGGCAGGAATTTGCCCGACGCGGCGGATTTCCCACGCCCGCCGTCCACATGTCCCAGGCAGAGGATAGGATGGTCTGGTTCGATGGGTACGTTCGGACCTACCTGGAACGGGACCTTCAGATGCTTTCCTCCATCGCCGCCCTGCCTGATTTTCGCCGGCTGATGCGGGCAGCCTGTTTTCGTCTCGGGCAGCTCGTAAACCAGACGGAAATGGCCCGCGATCTATCACTGAAACAGCCCACGATACACCGCTATCTGAATTTACTGGAAACTTCGTACCTCCTGATTCGCTTGCCGGCCTATTCGGTGAACCGTACGAAACGTCTCCTCAAGTCTCCCAAGCTGTACTGGGGCGACGTCGGACTGGCGATGCACCTTTCCGGAATGGCCGAACCGACTGGCGCTCACCTCGAAAATCTGATTCTGCTTGATCTGCTGGTATGGCAATGCGGTCGGCTTCTGAACACGGAGATTCTCTATTGGCGGACGACGACGGGCGAAGAAGTGGATTTGGTAATCGAGACGGAGGGGAAGGTGCTGCCCATCGAGATTAAATCAACGTCCCGCCCCAGGGTGCGGGACGCTGCGAATCTGATTGCCTTCCAGCATGAGTACGGCAAAGATGCGCGCGCAGGGCTGCTGCTGCACAATGGCACGGAGATCGAATGGTTGACGCCCACCGTGCTGGCCGCGCCGTGGTGGAAGGTGATTTGAGATGAAGATAAACGACCTGCTTTCCAGTATAACTCTCGGCGAAGACAGCACCCGCCAGTTCAATGCCAACGTGAAGAACAACGATGCTCTGGCCTCGGAGATGGCAGCTTTTGCCAATTCCGAAGGCGGGACTATCTACATTGGCGTAGGGAATGATGGCTCCACGCCCGGCCTGACGCGGGAGGATGTCGCCCGGATCAACCAACTCATCAGCAACGTGGCCAGCCAGCATGTGCGAAGCCCGCTCACAGTGCAGACGGAAAATGTAGGCCTTCCCAATGGAAGCATCGTCATCGTTCTGACCGTACCCAGGGGGATTGACAAACCCTATTTCGACAAAAACGGCGTCATCTGGCTGAAATGCGGGGCGGACAAACGGCGGATCAATTCCAAGGAGGAGCTGCGCCGGCTCTTCCAGATTTCCGATCAGTTCCACGCCGATGAATTGCCCACCCGGGCGGGCATCGACAAACTCGACAAGCTGCGTTTTCGCGATTTCCTGCGCGATGTGTACAAGCAGGAATATCCCGACTCGCCCGCCGAACTTCTGCGGCTTTTACAGAACATGAACCTGGCCACCGCTGAGGGGATGCTGAATCTGGCGGGTGTCCTTCTGTTTGCCGAGCGTCCGGAGTGGATCAAACCCCAGTTTGTCGTCAAGGCGATCCGCTATCCGGGAAACGAAATCCACGTCAGCGACTATATCGATACCGAGGATTTTTCCGGTTCCCTGCGCAAGATGTTCGACGATTCCCTGGCGTTTGTCATGCGCAACCTGCACAAGGTGCAGGCCGGGCGCGGCGTCAATGCGCCGGGTCTGCCGGAGATCCCGGAGGCGGTTTTCGAGGAGCTTCTGGTCAATGCCCTGATCCATCGGGACTATCTGGTAAGCGCCACGATTCGTCTTTTCATCTTCGACAACCGCATCGAGATCATCAGCCCCGGCCATCTGCCCGATAACCTCACGGTGGAGAAAATTCGTACGGGGATGTCCAATATCCGCAACTCGATTCTGGTTTCCTTTGTGGCCAAGGGGCTTTTGCCCTATCACGGGCTCGGCTCCGGGATCAAACGGGCGCTGGAGGAATGGCCGGACATCGACTTTACCGATGATCGGGAAGTCTGCCTGTTCACCGCAACGGTTCACCGGAAAGCAATATCTGGTTCGGGAGAACTCACTGGTTTGCCGGAAAGTGCGGGGAAAACGTCGGGGAAAACGTCTGGGAAAACGTCGGGGAAAACGTCGGGGAAAACGTCGGGGAAAACGTCGGGGAAAATTCTGAATGCCATCCGTCAAAATGGTGAAATCACTATTCCGGAGCTGGCTTTGACCATCGGAGTGACGGAGCGATCCATTGAACGGAACATCCAACAGCTACAGAGTGACGGTCGTCTCCGCCGTGTTGGCCCGGCCAAGGGCGGGCATTGGGAAGTGATCGAAAAGAGTGAAGGATAATCGATTCGATAACGAGAAGTTTATGAAGAAACCTGCAACGTCTAAAACGCCCTCGATGGTTCGGGAAGACATACTGCCGGAGTATAATTTTGACTACCGGAAGGCCAAGCCCAACCGCTTCGCCGGCAGGAAGGAAGATCGGTGCGAAACTGCACAACCGATGGGCACAGGCGGAGGCGCCACGATGAGTGCGAAACTCTGTGTTTTTGTCAGTTCGGTCCAAAAGGAACTTGAGGACGAGCGCCTTATCGTCCAGAACCTGATTAACACCGACGCTTTCCTATCGGCCTACTGCACGCCCGTACTCTACGAGTTGGAACCGGCTTCCCCGGACAAGGCGCTGGAGGGATGCCTGCAATCGCTCGATGGCTGCCAGGTCTATCTGCTCATAGTAGGTATCGAATACGGCACGCCGGTGGGGGGACTGTCGATTACCCACGCCGAGTACCGACGTGCTAAGAAAAAAGCATTGCCCATACTGGCGTTCATCAAGGGCGACCGCAGCTTAAAAAGGGAGCGGGGGACATCAAAACTTCTTGCTGAACTCGATGCAGACGGGCCGAAATTCAAGCGTTTCGGCAACATCATCGAGCTCCAAAAGGAAGTCCGTGCTGCCTTGGTGAAGCTTCTTGCAGACAAATTCGGCATCGCCCCGTCCAGCGACGAGGATAAGATCGCCCAGCAGACCATAGAGGCCACCTCTTCGTTCGAATCGCAGCCGCTTGCTCGTCTCCGTTGGCAGGATCTTGACCACGAGGTGCTACGCAGATTGATTGCAGCGGCCGAGAACCGAGATGCGGGCAGTCTTTCGGCTGCGGATCTCTTATCCGGCGCCTCTGCTCGCGGCCTTGCCTGGCGTGACCAGGGCACAGGCTTAACCTACGCCACCGCTGCTGGCATTGTTCTCCTTGCCAAGGATCCCTCGATGGTGTTTCCCCAGTGCCGCATTCTCGCCGATGCCTACCGAAGTACTGAACCGGACGGCGACCCGCGGGACCACGAGGACATCCGGTCGCCCATGCCGTTGGCGATCGATCGCGCCATCGCCTTCATCGATCGCAACACCCGCCACCCGATGCGTATCGTCGGGCTCGAACGCCTGCGTCTTGACGAGTACCCTGTCGATGGTCTGCGCGAGGCGCTGGTCAACGCGGTGGCGCACCGCCAGTACGAGGACGCCGGTCGCAAGATCATCCTTGAGATCTTCGCTGATCGAGTCACCCTCTTGAGCCCTGGCCTTCCCCCTCGACCGCTCACGCTCGCCAACTTGCGCAAGGGGAAATACCGCCCCTGTTCGCGAAACCCTGTTCTGGCCCAGTGTCTGTCATACTTTCACCGAATAGAGGAACGCGGCAGCGGCTTCCGCCGGATGCACGACCAGATGCTCGACCACGGGCTCGATCCGCCGCTCCTTGGTACAGACATGGGCTATTTCCAGATTACATTCCCCGGTCCGGGCGATAACGTCGAGCGACTGCGAGTGCCTGAGAAGCGGCTTTTGGTGACCCCGGCGATCGAGGCGCGTCTGAATGATCGGCAAAAGGCGATATTGGCGTATATCCTGGAGCATGGATCGGTCACAAGCGGATGGTGTCGAAAAGAGTTTGGAGTTGCCTACCTGACCGTGTATCGCGACTTGACCGCGCTTCTCGAACTTGGAATCGTTCAAACCACCGGTCGCGGTCGAAGCACGAAATATATCATTGAAGGGGATCATGGTTAATCCATCACTTTTCTATCACCATATTGGCGGAATCTATCACCGGTCGTCCGAAATCGGCCGGAAAAGACCTGACGATGGGGCTGAATCGGCGACAAACAAAGGAAGTCGGCCGGAAAACTTCTGAAAACGGCATGAACTATAAGAAAAAACTCATTGAAGTCGTATTGCCGCTGGATGCCATCAACAGGGCGTCGGCTCGGGAGAAGTCTATCCGCCACGGGCATCCGAGCACACTGCATCTCTGGTGGGCGCGGCGGCCCCTGGCGGCGGTGTTGAAACGCTTCCATGGAACCGTGACTCTGGACCCCGCCCGTGTGGGGCGTGACGCCAGCCGTATCGCCGATGAGGTGATTGCCCATCTCTCCGGTCTGGTCGGTGCAAAGGTGACGGTCACGCTGGAGGTGGAGGCGGATATTCCCTCCGGCGCGCCCGATCGTGTGGTTCGCACCGTCACCGAAAACAGCCGGACGCTGAAATTTACAAGCCAGGAATTTGAAAAGGAATAAATGTTAATAATTTTAAGGGAATACAGTGCCCAGCAGCTTTGAAAATTTCATAGAAGATCGGGGTTTGCAACGACGAATGCTGCTGGCGGCGCTCTCGGGCGGGCTGCTTTTTTTCTCTTTTCCGAAATTCGGAAACGGCCTGGTTGCCTGGTTTGCCCTCTTGCCGCTGTTTTATGCGCTGAAAGGTTCAACGCCGGCGGAGGGCTTTCGGACGGGCTTCATTGCCGGAATGATTGCCAACACCGGCATTCTTTACTGGATTTCCTTCGTCGTCGTGCAATACGGCGGCCTGCCCATCTATGTCGGCATAGCGGTGATGCTGCTTCTTTCCGCGTACCTGAGCATATACACAGGACTTTTTGCGGCAGGAGTAGTTTTCTTCCGGAAAAGCGGACGCGATTCGCTGCTGGCCGTCCCGCTGGTGTGGGTTATCCTCGAGTTTGCCCGTTCCCAGCTCTTCACCGGTTTTCCCTGGGAAAATCTTGGCTATTCCCAGTATTTGAACGCAACCGCTATCCAGATAGCCGATATTACAGGTGTCTATGGGATATCGTTTGCGATCGTTTTGGTCAATGAGACAATCTTTGCAATTCTGGAAGCGCGTCCGGCAGGCAGTATGCCCATAAGGAAACTGCTGCCGGTGTTTGGCGTCATGCTGCTGATTTTTTTCTACGGTTATTTCCGGCTTGCCGACATTAAAGATTCCCTTATCGAAGCGCCGTCTGCCGAGGTGGTCCTTGTGCAGGGGAATATCGAGCAAAGCAGCAAGTGGGACCCCCGCTACCAATCGGAAACAATAGATATTTATGCCAGCCTTTCCCTCGCTTCGCTTCCGGCAAAAGGGGGCATCATCGTCTGGCCGGAGACGGCGGCGCCGTTTTTTTTCGGTTATCCATCTCCGTTGCAGAAAAAGGTGATGGCGCTGGCCCAGACGGCTGATCGCGCCCTGCTTTTCGGCAGCCCCCATTATGAACAGGAAGGCGCAACTGTAGCCTATATGAACAGCGCCTATCTGCTGGAACCGAGTGGGGCGGTTGCCGGGCGTTATGACAAGGTGCACCTTGTCCCTTATGGCGAATATGTCCCGCTAAAACGGTTATTTCCCTTTATCGGCAAGCTGGTGGCAGGCATCGGCGATTTTCGTTCTGGAAGTGATTTTGTTCCTCTTGTCAGCGGCAAGCGTCGTTTAGGGGTTTTTATCTGTTATGAGGGAATCTTTCCCGAGGCGGCCCGGGCGTACAAAAAGCGCGGCGCCGATCTGCTGGTAAATATCACCAATGACGCCTGGTTTGGAAAAACCTCCGCCCCGTATCAGCATCTGTCGATGACCGTCTTCCGGGCCGTGGAAACCAGGCTCTACCTCGTGCGGGCAGCCAATACCGGAATCAGCGCAATCATCGCTCCCACCGGCGCGATAAGCTCCCGGACGGCCATCTTCACCAGAACAGTTCTGAGGGGTGAAGTAAAATATATTGACAAAAAGACCTTTTATGCGGCATACGGCGACATCTTTGCATATATCTGTTTTATCATGCTGATCGCATATGGAATTATAATAAGAAGGAGAACAAGACATGCAGGAAGAAATACATGAAATGCTCATCGATTTAACCCAAAGACTGGAAAAATTTGGGGACTGTCTTTGACTTGCCTGAAAAAGAGTTGCGAATAAGGGAACTGGAAAAGGAATTGGAAAAGGCCGGTTTCTGGGATGACCCGGAGAAGGCCGGGACCCTGCTGAGGGAAAAGAGCAATCTGTCGGACATTGTAGTAAAGTGGAAAGGGCGCAGGGAGAGCCTGTCCGATTTTCGGGGACTTGCCGAGATGGCCGCGGCGGAAAAGGACAATAAGGCTGAAGAAGAGATAAAAAAAGAGCTCGCCCAGATCGACGCTGAGCTGCGCGATGAAGAGCTGAAAATGATGCTGGGCTCCGAGCAGGATGTGATGAATGCCATCATGTCGATCCACGCCGGTGCCGGGGGGACCGAGGCGCAGGATTGGGCCGAGATGATCCTGCGGATGTATCTGCGCTGGGCGGAAAGAAAAGGCTTTCAGACCGAGATCATAGATTACCTGCCGGGCGATGAGGCGGGTCTTAAGAGCGTCTCCTGGACGCTCAAGGGCGAGTACGCCTATGGCTACGCGAAGGCGGAGATCGGGATTCACCGGCTTGTGCGAATCTCCCCTTTTGACGCAGGGGCCAGACGGCATACATCCTTTGCGTCCGTCTTCGTCTTCCCGGAGGTTGATGACCGCATTATTGTCGAAATAGATGAAAAAGACCTGCGCATCGACACCTTTCGTTCCTCAGGCGCGGGCGGTCAGCATGTCAACAAGACCGATTCGGCGATCCGTATTACCCATCTGCCGACCGGGATTGTCGTGCAGTGTCAAAATGAGCGTTCGCAGCACAAAAACAAGTCAATGGCCATGAAATATCTGCGTTCGCGCATCTATGCGATGAAATTGAAGGAGCAGAACGAGAAGCTTGCCGAAGTGAATAAAACGAAAAAAAACATTAACTTTGGAAGTCAGATACGCTCCTATGTTTTGCATCCCTATAAAATGGTAAAGGATCATCGCACGGATTTGGAGACCGGCAATGTCAATCAGGTGCTCGATGGGGATATTGACCGTTTTATCGAGGGATATCTGATCCAGAATTGATTGTTAAAGTTGGCGAGACCTGCGTCTCAAGCCTGAGGAGATTCTGGTAATCTTCCTCGGTGTCAATGTCTAAATGGATGGCGCGATCGCTAACAGGCGTCTCCAGTATCTGATCGGCATACTCCGCGAAGATGGCTCTGGCGCCGCAATCACCGGTCAGCTCTGCTATTTTGGGGAAGGTCTGCCGGGCAAAGAGGGCGGGATTGCCGCGCACTCCTGCAAATACCGGGATAACAATGGGAGCTGGCGACCGATGATAGACTGCCAAGATGGCGTCTATTAATTCCGGACTGATGAGCGGCTGATCTCCGAGCAGGAATAATACCGCCTCTGTATCCGGTGTCAGCGCCTGCAAACCAGCCTTGAGAGAAGTGCTCTGACCGTCTTCGTAGTCGTAATTTATAACAGTCTTCAAATCCCGCCCCTGCAGCAAAGAGAGGATGCTCCGCGCCTGGTGACCGAGGATCACTACTACCTGGCTGAGCGACGACGCAAGGGCGGTGTCCACAACACATTCCAGGATGGTTTTTCCCCGAAAGGGGAGGAGTTGCTTCGCCCTGTTCATCCGGGAACCTGTTCCGGCAGCAAGGACCACCCCGGCAACGCGCGCAGGACGATTCATTACGCTCCCCCCAGGGGGTGAAACGAATGGATGCACACCCCCGCCAGCGCTTGCCCGACGACAACTCCCGCAACTTCGGGAAGTAGGCTATGGCGGAGCAATTCGGCAATCCGGGCGCCGCTCTCACGCCGCTTGCGGTCGTCGGCCTTGTTCAAAAAGATGAAGCGGCGGGCCTTGGGAGGGGCGCCCTTCAAGAGGCCGAGGGGGTTGACAAAGAGGCGCGTCAGCGCCGCCTCGGTAATCGTTTCTCCTGCAGAAAGCTCCATCAGCTCTCCGGCGCGCCCGGAACGGAAGACCAGCTTTTCATTTAACTCTGCCCCTACCGCCTCCAGTCCCGCCACTGCAACATGAATCGTCGTGCAGGAGGGAATGACCGGTTCGTGATCTTCCGGCGCCTTGAGGGGGCGCATCGCCGCTCCGTCGGCCTCCACGATGATCCAGTCGAAAAGGCCAGACTCTGCGAAGGTGCAGATTGTCTCCGGGGAAAAACCCTGGAGTTTGCCGGAATCCGCCAGGCGCATGGAGGCAGCGGTAACATGCCTGGCCGTTTGAATGCAGGCCGACGCCAGCCGCATTATCAACTCCGGGTCTCTGTCAATAAATACCTTTTCTGACTGCTCCGCGGTGGGCGGAAATATCCTGGTTGTGGTCGTGGTCAGCACCCTCATCCCGGCTCCAACCAACAGCCGGGCGAGCTGAAACATCAGACTCGTCTTTCCGCCACCCCCGGTCAGGCTCAATACTCCCCGCGATTCATTGCAAAATATCTCTTCGATCGTTCTCATGTGCCGCTTACCGGTTATAGGCGTTGAGCAGCGCTTCGAGAACGGCGCCGCCAAGGGCTCGGGCTTTTTCCGAGATGGTGCCGCAATAATCTGCTTTACCGCGCGGATCGACGTCGCCGATCTTGAGCCCCTTGGCGACGATAGACGCGGGCCTGATCAGGCCGCGCAGGATGCCGTCGATCTTCGCAGTTATCTCATCCGTGCCGATTCGGCCGATCACTTCCCCCTTGCGGATCAGATCGCCGATCTTCTTTTCGGAAGTGAAGATGCCGTCCGCCGGGGCGCGCAGCACCCGTTCCGCCGTGTAACCGCCGATATTGCCGGGGATGCCGGTATTCGCCTCGGCCATTCCCTCGGCAATCAGGCGGCCGAGATTGTGGCCGCGGTTAGTCTCGATCACTGCGTGACAGTCCACTCCGGCCGTGAAGCCGGGCCCCAGGGCGATCACCAGCGGGGCGTCTGCGATGGAAATCCCCAGGTTTCGTTTGGCCACTGTCGCATCGATAAGCACATCCGGCCGCAAGCGGTAAATGGCTTCTCCCGCCGGATCCACCTGGACGGCGATCTTCCCTGTCGCCCATGCGGCAGCAAGTTCGGCCTTGTCAACAACCTTGATTGCCTCGATTCCTTCCACTGTCATGCTCTTTTCATGGACCGCTTCGCAGAAGGAGACCTGCCGCCGGACGGCCAGGGGAGAACTGGTCTCTAACATCAGTATTCGCCTGAAGTTGGCGCAATAGAGCCGACAGGCGATGCCGGTGGCCTGCTCCCCGGCGCCCTTGATAATTATGAAGAGCTCTTTTAGCCGGATATCCACTTCATTCCAGTCCGTTATAGGTGGCGATAAGCTGGTTGGCGATGCTGATGGCGATCTCCCGCGGGGAATCGCCGCCGTTATCATGGCCGATTGGACAGCGGACAGAGGAGATATCCAACCCCTTTTTCTCCAGGTTTTGCTTGATGCCGGCCCATTTAGACTTGCTGCCGATCATGCCGAGGTAACGGGTCGGATGGGGCAGAACCTCCTCCAGCACCTGCTGATCGACAGCGCCGCTGTAGGTCTGGATGGCGACGAAGCTCCGCTGCGGATCCCAGTTGGTTTTTTCGATAAAATCGCTCCACTGGCACTGATGGCAGACCACGCTTTGCGGAATGGCCGGCGAGTTGATCCACTCTTCGCGCGTATCGATCAGGTGAATCCGGAAGGGGGTTCCTTCCATAACCTGACAGAGGGACTGACCGACATGGCCGGCGCCGAACAGGTAGAGCGAAGGGTTATCGTTGAGTACTTCCAGATATAATTCCATGGTTCCTCCACAGGCGGGAAATTCCCCTCTTGGTTTTAACGGTATCTCCGAGGTGGCGCCCTGCAAACTGTCGAAACATTTACGGGCGTCCTCCAGGGCGTAAAGCTCCGGCGTTCCGCCGCCTACCGTGCCGAAAAATATTCCGTTCGAAAGAACGATCATTTTGGCCCCCTGCTTGCGCGGGGTTGACCCGCTGCTCTTGGTGACCGTAACCAGTACGCACAACTGATCATTACGCCGCAGTTCTTCTAATTTGCCTATCCAGTCCCACATGCTTGCCTCCTTCCTCGACTTCCTCTTCACGCTTTTCCTTGAGAGCTTGCCATATCTTTTCGTAACTCAACGGCAGGCTGTTGACGCGCACTCCCATGGCGTCAAAAATGGCATTGGAGAACATTCCCAGGGTGGGATTGGTTGAGCCTTCGCCAATCTCCTTGACGCCCCAGGGGCCGCTTGGCTCATAGCTGTCGACAACCTCCGACTGGACCGGCGGCATATCCAGGGCGGTAAGCACCCGGTAATTGGCCAGGTCGGCGTTTTTGATCCTTCCCTTGTCGTCGAAAAGAACCTCCTCCCAGGATGCCTCTCCCATTCCCATGTACAGCGCTCCATGCACCTGCCCATGCAGCAGGCGCGGGTTGATCACTTTGCCGCAGTCGTGCACGTCCCAGATTCCCACCACTGTGATCTCCCCGGTCTCCTCGTCAATCGCCACCTCGCCCACCTGGACCCCGAAGCTGTAGGCCGGCGAGGTGCCAACCGCAGCTCCCTTGAAGGTTCCCCCCAGTTTGGGCGGCGTGTAGGCGCCTTTGCCGAGCAACGGCCCCCTGAGCACGAAATGCCGGCGCGCTGCCTCCTGAAAGGAAATGGTCTTATTGGCGCGGGATTTGGAAAAGATCACGCCCTCCTCACAGTCCAGATCAGCTACAGGCAGGGAGAGCATGGTTGAGGCCATTGCAAGGAGCTGTTTTTTGATCTCCTCGCCGGCCTGTTTGACGGCAGCCCCGGACATATAGGTTTGGCGGCTGGCGTAGGCGCCGAAATCGATGGGTGTAAGTTCGGTGTCCGCCGCGACTATCTTCATCTGTTCGTAGCGGTATCCCATTGCCTCTGCGGCCATCTGGCAAAGAACCGTATCAGAGCCCTGACCAATGTCGGCCGCGCCGGTGTAAAGAGTGGCCGATGTGCCGTCCTCATTGACCTTGATGACGGCTGCTGCATGGGGGAGATCGGTGCGATAGATGGAATAGCCGGCCCCGGTGACGAAACTGCCCGTTGCCACTCCAATGCCCCGGCCGTGGGGGAGATTTTTCTTTTTTTCATCCCAGCCCGAAATTACCCTTGCCCGCTCCAGACATTCACGGAGCTTGCAGGAGTTCACCTGAAAATCATTGGGTGTAACTGTATCCGGCCTGCGGGCATTGAGGAGCCGGATGTCCATCGGATCGATCCCCAGGTCGGCGGCAACATTGTCAAGGTGGCTCTCAAAGGCATACTTGGGCTGGGGGGCGCCATGTCCGCGCTGGGCGCCGCAGGCAGGCAGATTGGTATAAACCCGGAACATGTCGAACTTGTAGTTGTCAAATTCATAGGTCAGGGGCAGCAGTGCCCCGGCGTAGTAGGCGCTGGCTATCCCGAGGCTTGTGTAGGCGCCTCCGTCCATGATGAAGTTGGCCTTGACGGCAAGGATCTTCCCTTTCTTATCGACGCCGGTGGTGATCTCCATGTGCTGGGCGTGCCGCCCCCGGTTATGGGCAAACATCTCAGCCCGGTCGTAAAACATCCGCACCGGCCGTCCGGTAAGTTTTGCCAGCACCGAACCGGCGAATTCAAGCCCGGTCGGCTCCATTTTACCGCCGAAGCCGCCTCCCACATGAGGTTTGATGATCCGGACATCCCCCATGGGCAGGTCGAACTGCCGGGCTATGTAGTGCTGGAAGTAGTGGGGAGACTGGGTGCTCGCATAGATAGTGAGCTTTTTTCCATCCCACATGGAGATGGAGGAGTGCGGCTCGATGGGGGACTGGTATGCGCGCTGCCCCCGGAAGGTGTCGGTGCGCACGTGGAAGGAAGCGGCCAGGGCCTGCTCCACATCGCCGAACTCCTGATGGATCTCTGTGTTGATGTTACGCTTGTACTCGTCGTGAATCAGGGGTTGTCCCTCATCCATGGCATGGATGTAATCGAGCACTGCCGGCAGCTCTTCGTACTCTATCTTGATGAGTTTCAGGGCCTTGTAGCAGGTTTCTTCATCCACGCAGCACACAGCGGCAACCTTGTCGCCGACGAAACGCACCTTGTCGCTGCAGAAGATGTTCTCGTCCCAGCGCGCCGGACTGAGCCCATACTTCATGGACGGCACATCCTTGTGGGTGATGATTGCCTTTACACCGGGGAGTTTTTCAGCCGCGGAGGCATCAATGGAAATGATCCGGGCATGGGCGTGGGGACTTGTCAGGATCTTTCCGAAAAGCATATTGGGAAATTTCAGGTCGCCGGTGTACTTCGCGGCGCCCGTTACCTTATCCGGGCCGTCGATGCGCTGGACGCTGCGGCCGATTACTTTATAGTTGTTGCTCATCGGGGTTCTCCTTCTTCGTGATCGGCAGGGGTGATCTCCCCACGGGAAGCGGCGAGGACGGCTTCAACAATATGGACGTATCCCGTGCAGCGGCAGAGGTTGCCGGCAATGGCCTCCCGCACTTCCCGTTCAGAGGGGTGGGGGTTGCGGGTCAGAAGGGCCTTGGCTGAAAGCACCATGCCGGGGGTGCAGTAGCCGCATTGCACTGCGGCATGGTTGAGCATCGACTGCTGGATGTCGTCAAGCTTGCCATTGGCGGCGACCCCCTCGATGGTCGTGATTTCCCGACCGTCGGCTTCCACGGCCAAAACCATACACGAGTCAACCGGCTTGCCGTCCAAAAGCACGGTGCAGGAGCCGCAGTCGCCGAGCTCGCATCCCTTCTTGGTGCCGGTGAGATTGAGATCGTCGCGCAGCACGTTGGTCAGGATGGCATTCCCCTTCACCAGCAAGGAATGGGAATCGCCGTTTACATTAATGGTGATCAGGTAGCGCTTTACCCCGTTGTTATCAGTTATAACCTGTGACATATCATTGCCTCCTTACACGTGACCTTTATCGATTGCCTTGCGAAGGGCGCGCTTTGTCAACACCTCCACCAGGTTCCTGCGGTACTCGGCAGAGCCGCGGATGCTGTCCCGGGGACGGCTCTCTGTGGCCGCCAGTTTCCCTGCCTGCGCCAGAAGTTCGTCGCTGATCTTTTTACCAGACAGGCAGCTTTCAGCATTGCGAGCCCTCATCACCGTAGGAGCGGCGGAGGCCAGAACGACCCGTGCCTCGCGCAAGGTGTCTTTCTGTACCGTAACCGAAACGGCAACGCCGGTAACGGCCAGGGCGCCGGAACGACGCAGGCCGAACTTGATGTAGGTGCTGCCGGTTGTGGACTGCTCCGGAATTGTTACATCGGCAAGTATCTCGCCCGGGAAAATCCGGGTCTGGGCCGCCCCGCAGAAGAAATCCTCCAGCGCCATGCTCCGCTCGCCTTGGGCGGATACCAGGCGAATGCTTGCCTTGAGCGCAATCAGGATCGGGGGGAGATCGGCGGAAGGGACGCCGTTTACTATATTTCCTCCCAGCGTCCCCAGGTTGCAGATCTGGTTCGAGGCCATGGTGTGGGCCGCCATCGGGAGCGAGAGAAAGAGCTCCTGTAAAAGCGGCGAGTTATATATTTCATTGTGCCGGGTGAGCGCCCCGATGACAATGCCGCGGCCGGATTTGCTCCGGATATTCCGGAGTTCGTCTAAGCGCTTGAGAGAGACCAGATGCCCCGGGGCCAGTTTCCCCGTCTTCATCTTGTGAAGAACGTCCGTTCCGCCGGCCAGCACTGTGGCATTTCCTCCGAGTTCGGCCAGGAGCGCACAGGCCTCCTTCAGAGTCTCCGGGGCATGATACTCAAAATCAGGCATGTTCATCTTTCATCTCCTTCAAATTCTTAAAATAGACGAGGCAATTGCGCTTCCTGATACCTCGTATGCGATGTATATAGGTAAAAAATTTCACTCCGCTACTCCTTGATATCACGCAGGAAACGTTTAAAGAGAAGCTTTTCTTCCAAGCTGAAATTATTCAACAATTCATTATTTGTGCGTTCGATGACAGATTTTAGATCGGTTATTGCTGCCCGCGCTTTTTCCGTCAGTGAGACTCTTCCCACCCTTCCGTCATCGGGATCAGTTTCTCGCCGCAGCCATCCTGCGGCAACCAGGCGCTCCAGCACCCCTGCCAGCGTAGCCGTATCCAAAGCAATTCGCCTGCCGATTTCTCCTACGGAAAGCCTGTCTTCCTCCCAGAGAGATTCCATGACCAGGCATTGCATAGGGGTTAACCCGAAAGTGCGGAGTTTCCCCTTCAAGGCGCTCTGGGCCCGCTGGTGGGCTTTGGCAAGTAAAAAAACTATATTTTCCCTATACGAAGTCATTTTCAAAAATCCTCTTGTATGCAAGATAACAACAACGGAAAAACATGTCAAGGGAAAAAATGCGCGCTGGAGATATCGAACTTTTCATTGAGGACATACGATGTAGTATTGATTGTCCGGGCCGACACAAAGGGCCTGTCCACAAATAACCTGGGCAAGATTGCGCTCAGATTTGGGTTGGATTTGGTTGCGGCGATTGAACAAAACCGCAGACGTAGCAGCGCTACGTTGAGGATTTTGTGATTGAGCCACAGCCAAAGATGGCCCAAAGATGAGATGCAAGATGTTCAGGTTATTTTTGGACAGGCCCAAAGCTAAGGCGGACAAACGTCCGCAAGGTCGCCCGCCAGGCCGGTTGAAATCATTTAGGGGAGATGCCTGGGATGTTCGGGAAAATAAACGTTGGTGGAGAATAAAAAATATGATAGGAGAACCAGCCGAACGTACTACAAATATTGTACAGGCAGGTGGATTCATTCGTTGTAACAGGGAGAGTCATCTCTTCCTGTTGTAAGATTAAAGATGGACGGAGAAAAAAAATGATTAAAATCAGCCGGCCGAATACTGCGACAATAGTTGCTGTATTTTTGTGTTTAAGCGTCTTCATGTTTTCAGCATGTGCAACCCTCTCGACGGAAACTGCCGGAAACGAAAGCGTCGCACCCCAAAGCAATGGTCGCACTGAGAATGCTCCGTCAGCAGCTTTCCCTTCCCCAACTGGGAAAGCCACTGCCGAAAAGTCGGGGGTTTCAACCGGGGCGAAATTATCTCAGGTCGCTGCTCCCCTTAAGGAAACGGACCTCGTTAAAAATTCAGTTTCCCTTTCCGCAAACAGCAGGGCGATTGTTTCCGCGCCGGCGAATCCACCGCCTGTTATAAAACATAAACCATACACAAGGGATGATCTGATGGACTCTTCTCTTGTAGATTATGAAAAAGATCCCTCGAAGAATAAAAATTCAGCGGAAGTTGAGAATGAAAAGGATATCATGGAAGAGGCGCTTGTTCTTTTGGACGAGTCGCACAAATACTGGGCAAAAGGCGAGCTGGACGATGCCCTGCAGATGCTCGATCAGGCGTATGCCCTGTTGCTCGATACCAACGGCAATCCTGAAATTGCCAGGCAGAAGGACGATCTTCGCCTGATAATTTCCAAGAGGATTCTCGCCGTTTATAATTCCTTTCCCACTGCCGCCAAGGGGAAGCGCGGGGAAATACCTTTAATATCCAATGCCGACGTTGAAAAGGAGATACGTTCCTTTCAAAACTATGAGCGCGATTTTTTTATATCCTCTTATTACCGCTCCCTTATCTATCGCCCGAAAATTTCGGCGGAGCTCAAGAAAGCGGGATTGCCGGATGAGCTCTCCTGGCTGCCCCTCGTGGAAAGCGGCTTTAAAATAAACGCCCTTTCTTCTGCAAGGGCGCTGGGTCTATGGCAGTTCATCCCCTCGACCGGCTACAAGTACGGTCTGAATCGGGATGACTGGGTTGATGAACGGATGGATATTGAAAAATCCACGAGGGCGGCAATTGCGTATTTCAAAGACCTCCATGCGATGTTCGGAGACTGGCTTACCGTTTTGGCCGGATACAATTGCGGGGAGGGACGGGTCGCGCGCACAATTGCCTCTCAGCAGATAAACTACCTGGATCGCTTCTGGGATCTATATCAGAAACTGCCCAATGAAACTGCGCGCTATGTTCCCCGGTTTATTGCGACGCTGCTGGTCGTTAAAGACCCCGCAAAGTACGGGTTCGACTTTACAGCGGAAAAGAGCAAATACGACGTGTCCGCCTATGAAACGGTTGAGACAACCAAGTCAATGCGTTTACAGGACATTGCGGCAAAACTGGAAGTATCGGAAGAAAACTTGATTATCCTGAATGCCGAACTGCGGCTTAAAACAACTCCGAACAAACCGTACAAGTTGAAGGTCCCGTCAGGCAATGCCGACAAACTCCTGCAGCTTGCCGCCGACATTCCCAATGCCGACATTCCCCGCGCCTCTTCCCGGACGGTAAAAGGCGTTTTCATAAAATACAAGGTGCGCAGGGGAGAAACCCTGGGATACATCGCAGAAAAATACAGAACATCCGTAAGCTCAATACGTTCCGCCAACAAGTTGTCCAATAGAGGATTGTATGCCGGGCAGAAATTGAATATCCCGATTACGAAAACGAGCGTTTCGACAACTTCTGTAAGTTCTTCGGTGACTGCCAAGGCGAGCGTCCATAAAGTCAAGAAGGGCGATACCCTTGCGAAACTTTCCGATACCTATCACGTTTCCGTGGCCGATCTGAAGAAGATCAACAATCTGAAGAAGGATGTCTTGAAGATCGGACAAACCATCCGGCTTTCACAGAAGGAAGAGAAGGACTCGAAAAAAGCGTCGATTCCCCAGAAGGGCAAGGCGGAAGCCAAGACATACAAGGTGAAAAAGGGGGATAATCTTGCCAGGATAGCAAAAGAAAAAGGGGTTGCCCTCCAGAAGTTGCTGACCCTAAACAAGCTGACCCTCAAGGACGATATCTATCCAGGTCAGGAGATACTTGTTCAATAGTTCAATCCAGACGGTAATTTCTCAACAGAAAAAATAATTCATCCTCTTTTACTTTCATCCGCGCCACTTCCTCCGGAAGGGTATTTTCGTGGTTATACCCAAGCAGGTGCAGAATGCCGTGGATCAGCAGGAATTCCAGCTCGTCCATTAGCGGCAGCTCCGCGCAAGCGGCGTCCCGCGCGGCCGTTTCTGCCGAAATGATGATATCCCCCAATACCTCAGGGTGAATATCCCCCCCCTCGCCCTCCGTCATCGCAAAAGAGATGACATTGGTCGGCCGGTCCCGGTCGAGATAGTCGCGGTTTATGGCCTGTATCTGTGCATCGTCCACGATAAGGACGCTCACTTCGCCGTTTTCCCGCTTAAGTTCCTTCAGAAGTCTCTTTAAACTCCGACGGAGCCTGCTTTTATTGATCGTTTCTTTTTTCTGTTTATTGTGAAGCGAAACCGTCACGGTTTTTTCCTCCCGCTCTTTTGCTCCCCCTGATCGTAAGCGCGAATTACCTGCTGTACGAGAGGATGACGCACCACGTCCCGATCGGAGAAATAGATGAAACGTATTCCCTCGATGCGATTCAGCAAATTCTTAGCTTGGACGAGTCCCGAAACCTTGTCCGGGGGGAGATCGATCTGGGTTATGTCGCCGGTAACAACTGCCTTTGACCCATAACCGAGTCGCGTCAAAAACATCTTCATCTGCTCGGGGGTTGTGTTCTGGGCTTCATCGAGAATGACAAAGGAATCGTTCAGCGTGCGCCCCCTCATAAAGGCAAGCGGTGCGACCTCGATTACGCCCTTGTGGATCAACGCCTGGGCCCTGTCAAAATCAATCATGTCGAACAGGGCGTCATACAGGGGACGGAGATATGGGTTGACCTTTTCGGCAAGATCGCCGGGTAGGAAGCCCAGTTTTTCTCCGGCTTCCACGGCTGGGCGGGCAAGCGAGATGCGGCTTACCTTCTTTTCCATTAATGCGGCGACGGCCATGGCCATTGCCAGGTAGGTCTTGCCGGTTCCCGCCGGTCCGATGCCGAAGACCATATCGGAGGTTCTGATCGCGTCTATATAGCTTTTCTGCGAGAGGCTTTTGGGGGTGATAATGCGTTTTTTCGAAGAGATGAAGATCGTATCGAGAAATATTTTCTCCAAGTCAGCATGGGAATCCTCCGCAAGGATTTTATGGGCCTGTTCGATGTCGAGCGGAAAAATGTTATAACCTTTGCTCGTTATTTCATAGAGTTGCAAAAAGAGATTTTTAGCGTGCAGGATTAAAGATTTGTCACCGCCGAGAACAACGGCATTGCCGCGAACGGCGATCTTTACCGCCGCGAGTTTTTCAATCAGCCTTAAGTTCCGGTCATGCTCTCCGCACAGCGTGCGCAGGGAATCATTGTCGCTAAAACTCAGTTTTTCCAGAATTTCCGGCGCTGTCGTTTTTTTCAAAGTTCCGCAATTCCTCCTGCGTTTTTTTTCTATCCCGCGCTTTAAGGCGCCCGTAAATTTTAAAGAATGAAAATATTACTCCGACGCTGCTCACCAGAATCATGAAGCTGGCGGAGAAAAAATACATGATGAAATCCAAGGGGTTTTTTAATGAATAGGCGCCGATCAGGGTTTCTATGCCGTAAAGCAGAAAAAAGAGGGAAATCAGCCCCATCAGAGTTATTTTCGCCCACCAGAACAGTGCAAGCAAGGGACTCAATTTTTGATTTTCCGTCCGCAAATCAAATTACCCCAACAGGATGGATCGTAATGGACAAAAGCGGCATTTTAAAGGACCTTCGTTTGAGGCTGAAGAAGTTTTCAGGAAAACTGCCGATAAGGTGACGACGAAATCCGCTCGTGCCGTTTTGTCTTGGCGCTGGAAAGTCGGTACATGAAAAAATTGGCCCTCAAGCGGTGCCAAAGCACCAAAGGGTCCTGCTGCTCTTTAAATGTTGCAATCCAGCAGTCCGACTCAATAGCGAACACAGCAGACCCCGCCGTCGGCATCCATATACTAACATCGAAAAAGCTTGTCAAGCATCTTTACGATCCCGGTACGGTAAATTTGTTCTCACTGTCGGACAGAAGGGATATGAGCGATATTGAGTTATGAGAGGAGCTCAAGGGTCAAAACAGCGGCAGGGTAGGGTTAATGCCTTTTTAACATTGGCAAGACTGGTTTTAAGCGAACGAAGGATGCAGTCAGACCAGTGCACTGCTCAAGGGAGAGTGCATCTGGGTATGTTTTTTTGGCATCATGCGGACAAAATCAGCGGTTCGATGCCAACACGCTCAAGTATGTGTTCATGGCAACCAGCGCGAATTTCGGAAACACGTTCAGCATGGCCGGGGCTTCGCTGTTCCTGCCGTTTTTGCCGATGCTGCCGAAGCAGATTCTGCTGATCAACTTTCTGACCGACCTGCCGGAGATGACCATCGCCGGCGACCGGATAAAAAATAATAGCTGAGCGTGTATTCCACCTGCCCAAAAGCATTGCATTCAAAGAACTTGGTCTTTCCCGCGCGAATGGTCAGGGTTTTGATGTCGCGCTTGTCGTTATAGGTCGCGGTGATGGAGCCGAGTCCGTTCTTGAGCTCGCTGAGATCCACATTGTTTGCGGCATAGGTCAAATTGGTGGCAACTCCCCTTGGATCTTGGAGGTATGTCACTTTTTCTTTGAATGGTTCGCGTTACCTTGAAAAGCCGGCGTCGGGCTGGCGTGAGATTCTTTCGTCAGCCCGGCGCTTGAGGGCCTGTCTTACTTGAGCGTTATTCCGACAAAAAGGGCGCTTTGTCCCCGCTGGACAAGAAGTAGAAGGCCGTCGCCCTTTTTCACCTTTTCTACCTCCTTGACAAACTCGCTTACATTCTTGACTGGCTTGCGGTTGACCGACTCGATAACATCGCCGGGCTGAATCCCCGCGTCCTCCGCCGGGCTTCCGGATTCAATATCGGTTACGACCACCCCGGCAGTCTGCTTCAGCCCGAGCTCCCGGGCCACCTGAGGCGTCAGGTTCTGCACGGAAACCCCAAGGGTAGGCTGTCCGGGAGTTTTCAGCCCGGCGCTCTTTTCCTCCTCCATCTCGCCGATCTTTGCCTGCAGTTTTATCTCTTTTCCATCCCTTATCACCGTTACCGCTACCTCTTTCCCGATTGGAGTGGCGGCGACAATCCGCGGCAGATCCTTGGAATTTTCAACCTTTCGTCCATCAAAATTGATGATGACATCACCCTGTTTGATTCCTGCCTTGTCGGCCGGTTCACCCGGAAGCGTCTGCGAAACGAGGGCGCCTTTGGTTGCGCCGAGACCAAGCGATTTTGCCAGTTCCGGGGTTACATCCTGAATCGTTACGCCCAGCAATCCCCGAGTGACATGCCCCCGTTTCTGAAGCTGCGGGGCGATCTCCTTGGCCATATTAATCGGAATCGCAAATCCTATTCCCTGCCCGGATGCGATAATGGCCGTGTTGATGCCGATAACCTCTCCCAGCATGTTGATCAACGGACCGCCGCTGTTGCCGGGGTTAATCGAAGCGTCGGTCTGGATGAAGTTGTCATAGGGCCCGGAGCCGATCACCCGGCCCTTGGCGCTGACAATTCCTGCGGTAACCGTCTGCTCGAGTCCAAAGGGACTTCCGACCGCCAGCACCCAGTTTCCCACCTTCATGTCATCGGAATTGCCGAGTTTCAGCGGCTGTAGATCGGCTGAAGCCTTAATTTTGATGAGGGCCAGATCGGTTTTGGGATCACGGCCGATGATCTTGGCGTCAAACTCCTTCCCATTCGTCAGCTTTACCTTGATCTGGCCGGCATCATCTACGACATGATTGTTGGTCAGGATGTAACCGTCGTTGTTCATGATGAAGCCGGAACCTATTCCTTGCTGTCTCCTCTCGGGATGCCTGTTTCTGAAATCGCCAAACGGCCCGAAAAAATCACCGAAGGGATTACCTTCGCCGAATGGGTTTCCCCCGAATCTTTCCAATCCGGTGTCCCTGATTTTTTTACTGACCTGAATGTTGACGACGCCAGACCTCACTCTTTCTGCCAGATCGCTGAAATTGTTGGGAATCATCGCTGACCCGGCAAAAGACCCCGCCGCTTGCGCTGTTCGCGTCTCGCCCGTTTTACCGGCAGCGTTCATTCCGTAACCCAACCCGGCAACCGCGACCGTCAAAAACAGGACAACCACTGCCATCTTGATATTATTCTTTACCTTCATGACCTATCCTCCTCGTTAAAATTTTGGCTTGATATCAGCCCCTTTTTTATTTTTAATCCATTATAATGATCGAACCTAACGGGAGGATGATCGCAAAGTGACCATTTGGTAATGTTCGTCAAGCGTACAAAATTGAGGAGCTGGTTTATTCGGGGGAATTTCCGAGGAGAGAGCTTTCGAGGGAAATCGGCAGGGTTACAGTGAAGACACTTCCTTTGCTTATCCGGCTTACCACCCGGATGTCGCCTCCATGGGCGCGGGCTATTGCCCTTGCCAGGCTAAGCCCGAGGCCAGAGCCGGATGCGGAGCGGCTTTTGTCGCCCCGGTAGAATCGCTCAAAAATACGGGGGATATCCACAGCGGAAATGCCGATCCCCGTGTCTTCAATTTTGAGGATAACTCGTGATCCTTTGTCTTGCGAAAGCGACGTCCTGACCACTCCCGCTGCGGGGGTGTACTTTATCGCATTGTCCAGCAGATTGAACAAAAGTCGCTGAATCATCCGGGCATCACCCTGAATCATGCATTCCTCCGGAACATTGCAGGAGAGGGTTATGTTTCTGTCCTCGGCGGTTGCCCCGAAAAGTTCGCAGCCGTCTTTGACGATTTTTGCCAGATCTATCGTTGTCCCGGACGGTTTTTCCACGCCTGCTTCGGTCCTCGATATCATCAGCATCGTATTGATTATATTCTGAAGCAGATCACATTCCTCAATCACGCTTGCCGCCATGGTTTCATATTCATTAAGTGATTTGCCGGTGGTTAGCGTTATTTCCGCCATACCCCGGATGCGGGTAAGCGGACTTTTCAGATCATGGGCGATATCGTCGCCCATCTGCCTGATTTCGGCAACAAGCGATTGTATTCGATCCAGCATCTGATTGAACGTAACGGCCAGTTGATCAATCTCGTCGCCGCGATTCTTCACGGGGACCCTCTTTTCGAGCGTTCCTCCGGAAATGCTCTGAGCTGTTATAGTGACGGCCTCAACTCCCGAAACCGCGCGGCGGGCCATGAACCAGCCAATTCCTGCCGCCAGAGCGATGAGCAGGGCCATCGTGGCAAGAAACACCCCCTTGAAGGCTTCAATGATCCGCCTATAGTTTTCCATGGACTGGCCGACTTGCAGGATAACCCCCGGACCGATCATCGCATAGAGGATGCGAACCTGATTGTTCGTGATGGTCAGACTGACCGTTTCGATCGCCTGCCCATCCCCGCCCAGAATCTTCGCAATGGCCTCCTTATTTATGGAGATGTCTTTCCAGTAATCCATATTGGATGACGAAAAAACCTGACCATTCGGGTAAAGAAAACGAAAAAAAACTTTCTTTTCCCCGGCCGCTTTAGCTTCGAATACCGCGATCCCCTCGACCGTCTCTATGCCCCGCTGGGTCAAGACCGCCGAAAACTGTCCGGCCTGACTCAGAAGGTCCTGATCGGTCTTTTCTTGAATGACGGACGTGATAAGGGTATAAAACAAGAAGAAGGCGACCAGGGAGAAAACCGCAAAAATGCCTGTGTACCACAGGGTTAGTCGCAGCGTAAGGCTATTGCGGAAACGAACCGGTTTCTTTAATGACATACCCCGCACCCCTAACGGTATGGATCAGTTTTTGATCAGCGTCTCTGTCTATCTTTTCCCGCAACCTGCTGATTCTTGCCTCAACCACATTGGTCTGCGGATCGAAATGGTAGTCCCACACATGTTCCATGATCATCGTTTTAGAAACAATCCTCCCGGCATTGCGCATCAGGTATTCGAGCAGTGAGAACTCCCGCGGCTGGAGATCGATATGTCTTTCACCTCTTGCCACCTCCCTGGTAAGCAGATTGATTGACAAATCCCCGACGCTCAAACGGGCGGGATCCGCCGTGCCGCTTGCCCTGCGGATAAGGGCCTGAACACGGGCCAGCAGCTCTGAAAAGGCAAAAGGTTTCGTAAGATAGTCGTCTGCCCCGGTATCGAGCCCCTTTACCCGGTCGTCCACGGAACTCTTCGCGCTAAGAATCAAAACGGGGGTATTCACCTTCTCGGCCCGCATCTCTTTGATCAACGACAGACCAGTTCTTCTTGGAAGCATCAGATCGATAATCGCCGCGTCATATGGTTCCGACATGGCGAGTTCGAGACCTTCCTCGCCATCCATGGCGCAGTCAACCGCAAAAGCGGCCGCTTTGAGCCCCTTGACGATGAAAGAGGCGATCTTGATGTCATCCTCGACTAGTAAGACTCGCATTGAACCCTCTTTTGCCGGTTGCTGTTGAAAAAAACGTTTCGCTGAAAAAGAAACCCTTTCAATCTGCCGATTATTTTATCGGTTTAATAAATAAGCCAATCCTTCCCAAGCTGTCAATACTTTTCACCAGTGGCATTACTGCGGCAGAGAATGACAGTATTCCGCCGACCCCTGGTCATTAATTTCAGTTTTTGGTAAGCGGCAGGGGTAAGCGACTGATTCCTGCAGGGAAGCAACGTGTTGTTTTGAAAAAGTGGTTCCGCTGCGACCGGGTCGGGTGAAGAGGCCACGGCCTCGGGCCAGAGGATGGTGCCGGGAATCGGCGAATACTCCGCCAGAATTGGACGCGCCCCGAAGGTCTGGACGTATTCGATGCTTTCGGCAACCTCCTCGGCCGACTGGCCGGGGAGTCCGCAGAGAATGTATATCCCGATGTCGGACGGGGAATAGCCCCCTTTTTGAAGATTTTTCACGGCCTCCTGCAAATCCTTGTTACTAACCTTGCCGCCCGTTATTTTCTGCCGGAGCAGATCAGAGGTTTCAAAGCCGAAACGGAGGGTTTTAAAGCCGGACTTATACATAAGCCTGCTTATTTCCGGGGTTACTTCTCGCAGATGCAGTCCGTTCGGACAATGGAAATGGAGAGGCAGATTTCTTCGGATTAACTCTTTTAAAAGCGGCGTTGCCATTTCTTGCGAATTCACCAGCAGGGCGTCGTCATAAAAGGAAAAATTTCTTGTTCCGCAACGCCGATGCCAGAACTCTATCTCCGCGGCGACAAGGAGTGGGTCTCTTCTGCGGAAGCCTGGATACAGCAGATGCGAGGCGCAATAACTGCAGCGGCAGGGACAGCCTCGCGAGGTCAGGATCGGCAAACTGGCAGGGTTGCGAAGGAAGTCGAAGGCCGGGTAGGGGTATGAGTCGAGATTATCGGGGTCGGGGAGGAATTGCATATCTATTTTTAAAAGGTCTTTTAAAAGTCCAGGCAGGGTTGCCTCGCCCGCCCCGGGGAGACAGAAATCCGCCCCCGCTTGCGATGCATGCTGCGGGCAAAGGGAGACGTAATTGCCGCCGATAACAACGGGAACGCCCGGAAAGACCTGCTTCACGTAGGGGATGATGGCAAACAGGCCGGGATACCAGTAAGTCATCATCGTCGTTATCATGATGATGTCCGGACGTGGGAGATTGCGCAGTTTTTTCAGGAAGATTTCGGGGGGCAGGCCAAAACGGTGATAATTTCTCGGGATCATCCGCAGTGGCAAAGGTTTGATAATACGCTCCCGGGAATATGTCCCCGCGCCGTCGGCTCTTATTTTCCCTGGGTAAATTGCGCTTTCGGGGCGCAGTTCCGGATCGTCTTCAAGGCAGTCGATAAACGAGACAGCAATCCCGTTTATCCGCAGCAGGGAGGCTATGGACAAAAGTCCCAGTGGTTTATACCAGAGGTTGTACGCGGAGAAATCATAAATCCACGGGTTGATAAGCAGCGCCTGATATTTCATGACTCGCTTGCTAACACAGAAGCGTTTCTGCTGCAATAACCGGAAGGCAGTTTCTTTTTGTGAATTCAGGAGCTATATTCTGTCTTCGCAAGCGCCGGAAGCGATGCAATCAACGACGATGTTTCTTCCGTCTGTTGTTACCCGGACGGCGCCGTCTTCGTCAGTGCGATACAAATCGGCGTTTATCTGCCGATATTTTTCCAGTGTTTCCGGATGGGGAAAACCGAAGAGATTTTTATAACCGCAACTGACAACGGCGATTTTGGGGGCAACCTTCTCGAGAAAGGGGAGGCTGCTGGAGAAGCGGCTTCCGTGGTGGGGAACAATCAGCGCATCGCTCTTCAAATCAAGGCCTGATTCGGCCAGCCTCTCCTCGGAGGCCTTGGAGATGTCCGAGGGCAGGAGAATGCTCCGTTTCCCCAGGGAAAATTTTATTGCGAGGGCGCGGTCGTTTGTCCCGGTAGGATAACCTCGCTCTTCCGTCTCCTCGGCAATAAAGGGGAGGGGAGTCGGAGGGGAGGCGGGCGGGTTCATAATCAGGATGCGAACGCCGGAGAAGTCAATCTCGGGCAGCCCGCTTGCCATAATTCTGTGGGTTATTCTTTTTTTACCGATAATATCCAGAAAGGAACGGTATTGAGCGGTTGCGGCTTCATCGCCGCTGCTCCAAACCTCGTTTACATGGAAATTTTCCAGGATGAATAAAAGACCGTTTAGGTGGTCGGAATCAGGATGCGTCAGAACAACGGTGTCTATCTTTGTTATCCTTTCGTGGAGGAGATAAGGCGCCACTACAAGTTTTCCGATGTCGAAGCTCTCGTCGAAAAAACCGCCCCCGTCCACAAGCATGCTTTTTCCACCGGGAAACCTCACCAGGATGCTGTTCCCCTGACCGACATCGATGGCTGTCACCGAAAGGTCAGTCTGATGGGCGTTGCTTAAATATTGATATGTCCAGGTTGAAGCTAAGAACAGCATTACGAAAAACGGCGTCGCGATGAAAAAAAATCTGCCTGCCAGACTTATTTTCAGCGCCGCTGGCTTGGAAAAGCGGCCCAGGGCCAGACCCGCCCAGATAAGCAATGCGTACCAAGCCGCAACCTCCGGAATGGTTGGGGTGGAAACAATGAGGGAAGCCCAGGGAAGGGCGGCAAAACGATCAACGAAAAAGAGCGAGATTTTAACGAGCAGTTCCGTCAGACCCACCACCAGACCGGCCAGGGAGGAAGAGAGTGGCGCGGCAAGGACAATGGCCAGGGAAACGGGAATCGCCAGCACGCCGAGAATCGGCACGCAGATCATGTTGGCGGCAAGGCCGACAAGCGGAATCCGGTTGAAATAGAAGATAATCAGGGGCAGCGTTCCCAGTGTCGCTGTCAGCGATACGAGAAAAAAGATTACAATTCCCCGGACGGACATCTTGATGATGTAGATCATTCTCGTTTTTATATTGGCAAAGGGTTCTTTTACCGGGGGCGGCGGGAGAATATTCATGAATTCAGGCATGAAAAAGATCAACGCGGCGACCGCGGCGAACGAAAGCTGGAAGGAAATGTCGAAGAGCGAAGAGGGGGCAATGATTAAAATCAGAAAGGCGGCAAAAGCGAGAATATTGAAGAGGTCGCCTTCCCGGTCGAGCAAAAGCGCCGTCAAAAAAACCGTAAACATGATCGTCGCGCGCAGCACGGAGATCCCGGCGCCGGCAACCCCGGTGTAGAAAATAACAACGGAGATGGCAATAATTACGGCTAACTTAGCGACGTTTCCCCGCAGGAGGATGTATTCCGCCTTCAGAAGCAGGTGCGCCAGAAAAAGGGCGAAGGCGGCGACAATCCCGATGTTGAATCCGGAGATGGCGATAATATGGGTAAGCCCGGTCTTGTTGAACTTTTCCATCGTTTCTCTGGGGATGGATTTTTGATCGCCGAGGATCATCGCCTGAATGATGCTTCCCTCCGTGCCGGGCGATTTTTCGGAGATGGTTCGGCGGATCAGCTCCCGAAAACCCTCCAGTTTTGCCTTCAGCGGGTTCCCCTGGTCGCGGCGCAGGACAACGAAGGAAATATTGTCATTGAGGAAACCCCTGACGAGGATGCCCCGCAGGCGCAGATACCTTTCGTAATCAAATCCGCCAGGATTCTTGAAGCTGCGGGGAATTTTAAGGCGTGCATGGAAACGAATGAAATCGCCGTAGCGAAACGGGTTTTCCCCGCGGATGCTCAGCAGCACAGAACCTGAGGCGGGGATGTAGCTTTTATCCTTGAGAATGCGGGAGATGGAAACGACCAGGTCGGTCTTCTCCGGAGATCTCAGGGGATTCTCGGCAACGATTCCTTCCGCGGTCAGTGGACGGTCTTCGATGAAATGGGCAATGTGGTTTTTCGGCAATGGCGGATAAAGATAGAGGCCGATCAGAAGGATTCCCAGCAAAAAAACACAAAGCAGCAAGGAAGCCAGGACGATGGCAGACCTGCTGAAAAAATGAAAACGGAGACTGATTTTTTCAAAACAGAGTTTGCGGTGTTCGTAAAGGACGGTCGCGACGAGCAGCAAAGCAATAGAGGCAAGAACGGGAAAAACCGGGATAATCCAGATGCTTCCGCACGAAATGCCCGCCATCAGCGCCGCCGTCATGGCAACAAAGGGTCTTCGCATGCCTCTTTCGCCTTTATCTAAAGGAAGGCCGGCCCGGGTGATTATTAGAAAGGAGGATAACCGGCGGGTGCAGGATAGGAGGTACGCGAGCGACTGTCAATAGAAAAATGCGAGGCGCTGTCAAACGTCCGGCCTCTGATCATCGTCCCTGTAAGCTCAAATCCCCCGTGTCAAATCCCCCGTTGACATATTGGATTTTCAATGTATCATACAAGACTTGTTGAACGCAGAGCAATTAAGCTTTTCCATAAACATAACGATTTGTCATTGACTGCAATGATTAGCGTGCGATAGATAAACCCTGTTTTTGCGGAGATGTTGAACCCAGGCCGTTTTGAAGAGCCAGGTGCAAGGAGATTCATTATGGAAATAAGCTCACGTTTCGTCGGCGCTGTCCTCAAACCACTGGAAACGCAGATCACCTGGCGGCAGACGACAAATTATGCCGCCGCTGTGGGCGATGCCAATCCCCGCTACGTGGACGATGAGCGGCCCGGAGGCATCGCGGCCCCGCCGATGTTCTGCGTGGCAATCACCTGGCCGATCTCCGAGCGAATCTGGGAATATCTGGATATCCCCGATTTTCCCTATGAAGTTCTGCTGTCGCAGGTGCACTATACGGAACATCTCCAGCTTTATCGTCTGGTAGTGCCGGGAGACCGCCTTTCCATAAAGGGGAGGCTTGCGGCCATTATCCCCCACAAAGCGGGAACTCTGATGGTTTTGCGCTACGACGCTTATGACGAGTGGGACAGGCTTGTCTTTACGGAGCATTTGGGGGCGTTGATGCGGGGAGCGCTCTGCCCTGATGGAGGCGCGGGCGCTGATCAACTTCCTGAAATTGCTGCAAATGACGGCAATCCCTCGCTGCTCTGGGAAACGATTATCTCCGTGTCGAGAGAAGCTCCGTTCATTTACGATGGCTGCACGAACATCTGTTTCCCGATCCACACCTCCGTCAAGTTTGCCCGGCAGGTTGGGCTGCCCGGCATCATCTATCAGGGAACTGCGACGCTGGCGCTGGGGGTGCGCGAGGTTATAGACAGGGAATGCGGCGGCGACCCCGCACGGGTAAAAGCCATAGCCTGCCGTTTTACCGGGATGGTTCTGCCGGGAAGCGAAATAAGCGTGCAGGCGGTCGGCCGCTTCCGCAAGGGAGAGGATGTCAATGTTTTCTTTAACATAATTAATTCCGAAGGTAAAAAGGCCGTAAGCGACGGCGTTGTCTCTTTCGCCTCACGGTGAAGATCAAAAAAGCGGCAGAAAAGCAGTATTCTGGTACGCAACTGTCAAACTAAGGGAGGAAACACCAATGAGCTGGCAGGATTTGAATTTGACCTGGCATTACGTGGAAAAATGGGCAGCGGAAAAGCCTGTGGCCGAGGCGCTAATCTACGAAGAGGAGCGGCTGACCTGGGCTGATTTCAAGAAAAGGATGGACCAGATCGCCCGCGCCTATCTGGAAATCGGTTTGCAGAAGGGCGAGAAGGTTGCGCTGCTTGCCGCTGCCCGCAATGAATTTCCGTTAAGTTACATGGCGGCGGGGAAAGTCGGGGCTGTCTGGCTGGGGTTGAATCCGAAGCTTACCCTCGACGAGCTGCGCTACCAGATTGGCGACTCTAAACCGTCTATTCTCATTGCGGTTCGGTCATTTCTCGGCGCCGATCTGGGAGATAAAATTACTGCCCTGAAGCAGGAATTTCCGTTCATCAAGAGGGTGTTTGTTATCGGCGAGCCGCTTGAGGGCGCCGATAATTTTACTGACTTTGTAAACAGGCCCCGGCCGGAGTTTGACGTCCTCCTGACAAAACGCGCCACGGAGGTTTGTCCTGACGACGAGGCGCTCCTTCTGTACACATCCGGTTCTACCGGGAAACCGAAGGGGGTTCTCCACACCCACGCAGGAATAGTTGAAAACATCAAGGTGGAGGTTTTAAAGTTCGGCGTGGATAACGAAGCCCGCTGTCTCCTCCATTTTCCGATAAACCACGTCGCGGCGGATACCGAGATTGCCTTTGCCTCCATAATGAAAGGCGGCGCCATTGTGCATATGGAGCAGTTTGATCCGGTCGGCACTTTGAAGACCATCGAAAAGGAGAAGATTACGCTCTGGGGGCAGGTGCCGGTTATGTTTCTGTTAGAGATGAAGCAACCGGAGTTTTTTCAAACCAATTTCAGCAGTTTGAAGGCGATTGTCTTTTCCGGCGCCGCCGCCCCGAAGATTATGCTCGAACTGCTTTCCGGAATCTGTAAAAATGCCGGCGCCGCTCTGCTGACCGGCTATGGCAGCACGGAGGTTTGCGGGTTTGTCACCTACTCCGAAAAAGGGGATGACCTGGAAACCCTGCTTTCTACTGCGGGAAAGATTGCGCCGCCGTTCGAATTGAAGATCGTTGATGAAAACCGCAAGGAGCTGCCGGACGGTCAGATCGGAGAGATAGCCCTCCGGGGGCCTTCGATATTCAAGCGTTATCTCAACAAGCCGGAGATGACGGCTGAGGTGCTCGACAAGGATGGCTGGTTCTATACCTCCGATCTGGCAAGCAGGGATGCCCGCGGTTACATATCCATTACCGGGCGAAAATCCGAGATGTTCAAGAGCGGCGGAGAAAATGTTTATCCCCGCGAGATAGAGGAAGTTCTGGAAACCAGTCCAGGGGTGTTGTTTGCCGCCGTAATCGGGGTTCCCGATGAGCTGTACCAGGAAGTCGGCTGGGCCTGGATAATGCAGATGCCGGGCAAGGAAGCCTCCGAAGAAGAGCTGCGGGAGCTGTGCCGCTCCCGGCTTGCCAACTTCAAGATTCCGAAAAAGTTTTTCATCCGTCCGCTTCTGCCGCTGCTTGCGAGCGGCAAGGTGAACAAACTTGCGTTGAAGGAAGAGTTAGCGAATATATAAGGAGGATAGATTGATACCGAGATATTCACGGGAAAAAATGGAGGCAATCTGGAGTTCGCAGAACCGGTTTCAGAAATGGCTGGATATCGAGATTCTGGCCTGCGAGGGGATGGCTGCAAAGGGCGAAATCCCCCCGGACGCGCTTAAAAACATCAAGGAGCGGGCCGGTTTCGACATTGAAAGGATCGACGAGATCGAGAAAACGACCAAACACGATGTGATCGCCTTTTTGACCTCCGTATCGGAGAAGGTTGGCCCGGACAGCAGGTTTATCCATCGCGGCATGACCTCGTCGGATGTGCTTGACACCTCCCTGGCGCTTTTGTTGCGCGAGGCGGTGGAGCTTCTGATAGAGGATGTTGACCTGCTGCTCGACGCGCTGAAAAAAAAGGCGTTTGCCCACCGCCGGACGCTGATGATCGGACGTTCTCATGGAATCCACGCGGAACCGATAACCTTTGGTCTTAAGCTGGCCGTCTGGTACGCCGAGATGGAGCGCAACCGCGAACGACTCGTGCGGGCGAAAGAGACGATCAGCGCCGGCAAGATTTCCGGCGCCGTCGGCACGTTTTCCTTCATTGACCCCTCTATCGAGGAGTACGTATGCAGTATGGCAGGATTGAAGCCGGCGCCTGCCTCCTCACAGATTGTCCAGCGGGATCGTCATGCGGAATATTTTACGACGCTGGCGATTGTGGCGTCCTCACTCGACAAATTCGCCCAGGAGATCCGGCTTTTGCAGCGGACGGAGGTGCGCGAGGCAGAGGAGTATTTTTCGCCGGGGCAGAAGGGTTCCTCCGCGATGCCGCACAAACGCAACCCCGTGCTCTCGGAAAATATCTCCGGTCTGGCGCGCCTGATGCGCTCCTATGCGGTTGCCGCCCTTGAGGATGTCGCCCTCTGGCACGAGCGGGACATCAGCCATTCCTCCGTTGAACGGGTGATTGGCCCCGATGCGACAATCCTGCTCGATTTCATGCTGTCGCGCTTCACCGGGCTCATCGACCGGCTGGTCGTCTATCCGGAGCGGATGCTGGCCAACCTCCAGATGACGAAGGGGGTTATTTTCTCGCAGATGGTGTTGCTGAAACTGATCGAGAAGGGGATCACGCGGGAAAACGCCTACGCAATCGTTCAGCGCAATGCGATGAAATCATGGGAAAACGGCGTCGAATTCAAAGAACTGCTGCTCCAGGACGACGAAGTCGTCTCCCGTATCGACAAAGCCGACCTCGAAGAGGCGTTCGATGTTCAAAATTTCATCCGGCAGGTTGATTTTATCTTCGCCCGCGTCTTCGGCCCCTCGCTATGATAGGAAGGACGAAAATTCAAAGGCGAGCCAGAATATATCCTTGAGAGGTATGGAGTATTTGTAACTTATTTAAATAAAACAAATATAATAAAAGAAAGAGAGAATCATGAGCGGTTTCTTCGGCGCCATTTCAGTATCCGATTGTGTAGATGACTTGTTCTACGGAACAGATTACAATTCCCACCTTGGCACAAAAAAGGGGGGAATGGCGGTAAAAAATTCCCGGGAATTTAAAAGAAGCATCCATAACTTGGAAAGCTCCTATTTCAGGACAAAATTCGAACCGGATCTCCCTCAATTTCATGGCAACAGCGGCATCGGCATTATCAGTGACACGGAATCGCAGCCGATCATGATCAAGTCCCATCTCGGGGAATTTGCCATTGTCACGGTCAGCAAGATTCACAATATTGCAGAGCTTACCGACCGAGCCCTGAAGCAGTACCGGCACTTTTCGGAAACCATCGATGGCGAAGCCAACCCCTCAGAGCTGATCGCCATGTTGATCGATGAAGAGGATTCGTATGAAAAGGGGATAGAAAATGTTTTTGAAAAGGTAAAAGGGTCCTGTTCTTTGTTGCTGCTGACCGAAGACGGATTGTTTGCGGCAAGGGACAAACTGGGAAGAACCCCTGTGGTCATTGGGAAAAAGGCAGGGGCCTTTGCCGTAAGTTCGGAATCAAGTTCGTTTTGCAACCTTGGCTACGAAACAGAAAAGTTCCTGGGCCCGGGTGAAATCGTGTTTATCACGGCTGATGGATATGAGCAGCGCCGAAAACCCAATGATAAGATGCAGGTGTGCGCTTTCCTTTGGGTTTATTACGGTTATCCCAGCTCTGATTACGAAAATATAAATGTCGAAGAGTGCCGGTACCGCTGTGGTGCGGCATTGGCAAAAAATGATGATGTCCAGGTCGATTTTGTCTCAGGCATCCCTGATTCCGGGGTTGCTCACGCTATTGGCTATTCGATAGAAAAACAAATCCCTTATAAACGGGCTTATGTAAAATATACGCCAACATGGCCGCGGAGCTTCATGCCGCAAAACCAGGAAATGAGAGATCTGGTGGCGAAAATGAAACTGATCCCGATAAAAACGCTGATAAACGGGAAAAGGATTCTCTTCTGCGACGATTCGATTGTCAGGGGGACTCAATTAAAAGATAATGTCAGGATCTTATACGACTATGGCGTCAGGGAAGTCCACATAAGACCGGCCTGTCCCACCCTCATTTTCCCTTGCCTGTTCCTTAATTTCTCCCGGTCGCGCTCCACACTTGACCTTGCCGGACGCAAAGCGATCAAGGAAATTGAAGGAGCAGAAGCCAGCCATCTGGAGGAATATGCCAAAGCAGGAACAGACCGTTATCAGCAAATGATTGAAAAAATCAGGCAAAATATTGGTGTAACTACGCTAAAGTACCAGAAACTTGACGATCTTGTAGAAGCTATCGGCTTGCCAAAGGAAAGAATTTGCACCCATTGCTGGGACGGCTCAAGTTATTTCTGATGCTGTTTTACTGCTGCTTATCAGGTTTTATAAATCGTTTCTCGAGATGACCGTGTCTTTTAGCCAGACACGGTCGTTTTTTTCGGGATAGTCGAGATTGTAGTGCAAGCCGCGGCTTTCCTTGCGAATTCTGGCGCAGGTGACGATAAGCTTCGCTGTGAGCGCGATATTGCGCAACTCCAGCAGATCCCTCGTTACAAGGAAGTCCCGGTAATACTCGTCTATTTCCCGGTTTATCATGTCAATCCGGTGTTGCGCCCTCTGCAGGCGCCGGTCGGAGCGGACGATGCCCACATACTGCCACATGCAGCGGCGTATCTCTTCCCAGTTGTATGTGACGAAGATTGCCTCGTTAATTTCTGTCGCCCCCCGCGGGTCCCAGGGGGGAATGGGAATAGTCTCTTCCTGCCGAAGTTCCCTGAACAATTCCGCGACCCGGTTCGCGGAGCGGTGGGCGAGGACGGCGGCTTCCAGAAGCGAATTGCTTGCCAGCCGGTTGGCGCCATGCAGTCCCGTGCAGGAAACCTCGCCGCAGGCAAAGAGTCCCGGGAGGGAGGTCTCGCCGGTTTCGTTCACGACAATCCCGCCGCAGAGGTAGTGCTCCGCGGGGGCCACGGGAATCGGCTCCGTTGCCATATCGATTCCAAATTCAAGGCATTTCCCATAGATGTTGGGGAATCTTGCGGAGAGGAACTCCCGCCCTTTATGGGTGATATCGAGAAAAACGCACTCGTCGCCCGATTTCTTCAGCTCCGTGTCAATCGCCCGGGCGACGATATCTCGCGGCGCCAGGCTCTGGAAGGGATGGTATTTTTCCATAAAGGTATCGCCGTTTTTCAGCTTCAGCACCCCGCCTTCGCCGCGAACCGCCTCGCTGATCAGAAAGGATTTGGCGTCGGGGTGGTAGAGGCAGGTCGGGTGAAACTGGATAAATTCCATATTGGCGATTTTTGCCCCCGCCCGGTAGGCCATCGCCACCCCATCTGCCGTCGCGATGTCGGGGTTGGTGGTAAGAAGATATACCTTGCCGATGCCTCCGGTTGCCATCATTACGAATTTTGCCCGGAAGGTATGAACCTCCCTGCCGTTGATATCGAGGACATAAGCGCCGATACACCGGTCCTTTTCGGTTTTTTGCCCAAGGGCGGAGGCCTTCATGATCAAATCAATGGCGATATGATTCTCGAATAACCGGATATTTTCAATGTTGCCGGCTTTTTCGTTCAGGGCCCTTTCAATTTCCCGGCCGGTGAGGTCTTTGGCGTGCACAACCCTTCTGCGGGAGTGTCCGCCTTCGCGGCCCAGATCAAACTTGCCGACATTTTCCGTCGAATGGGTGAATTCCACCCCCCATTCAACGAGTTCCTCAATTCGGGCTGGTCCCTCTTCCACGACAAAACGGACGGTCTCTTCCTTCGAAAGTCCCGCTCCGCAGACCAGGGTGTCGGCTATATGCTCCTCGAAGCTGTCGAGTTCATCCTGAACCACCGCGATGCCGCCTTGCGCGTAATTGGTATTCGATTCCATCTTTTCCTTTTTTGTCACCATCGCCACGGTGCCGTATTGCGATGCTTTGATGGCAAAACTGAGGCCGGCGATTCCTGTGCCGAGAACGAGAAAGTCAGTATAAATTTCCATGATTAT
Source organism: Syntrophales bacterium (assembly GCA_023229765.1). Taxonomy (NCBI): domain Bacteria; kingdom Pseudomonadati; phylum Thermodesulfobacteriota; class Syntrophia; order Syntrophales; species Syntrophales bacterium. Next base: position 81,890 of record JALNYO010000009.1, read on the forward strand.
TCCTTCTTTGAAAAGTTTAATTGCAAAAACGGGTATAGCTATATATATTTCCCCCCGATTTGTAAATAAAATTCGGGGATGTGGATTGGGATGCTGGTGCTGGGAATAGAATCTTCATGCGATGAAACGGCCGCCGCGGTTGTGAAAGACGGGAGCGCCATGCTTTCCAATGTTATTGCCTCCCAGGTGAAGGTGCATGAACGTTACGGGGGGGTGGTTCCGGAAATCGCCTCCCGGAAGCATATCGAGGCGATCGCGCCGGTGATCATGCAGTCGCTTGAAGATGCGGCCGTCACCATAGACGAAATTGACGCAATTGCTGTGACAAAAGGGCCGGGACTGGTGGGCTCGCTTTTGATCGGACTTTCCACTGCCAAGGCCCTGGCCTTCGGCTTAGGGTTGCCGCTCGTCGGCGTCAATCACCTCGAAGGTCATATCGCGGCGATATTCCTGACTGATAATCCCCCCGCCTTTCCCTTTGTCGCCCTCGCCGTCTCCGGCGGTCATACTTCCCTTTACCTTGTCAAAGGATTCAGGGATTTCACCCTGCTTGGGCAAACGAGAGACGACGCGGCGGGAGAGGCCTTTGACAAGGCCGCCAACCTTCTGGGCATCGGCTATCCGGGCGGGGTAGAGATCGACAGACTCGCCAAAAAGGGCAACCCCCTTGCTTTCAATTTTCCTCGGGCGATGCGCGACAGCCTCGATTTCAGCTTCAGCGGGTTGAAAACAGCCCTCCTGACGAAGATAAAAAAAAGGGATTTCCCCATAACGCCCGAAGAAATACCGGACTTTGCCGCTTCCTTTCAGGAGGCAATCTGCGATGTGTTGACGGAAAAAACGATCCGCGCCGTGCGGCTGGTTTCGACAAAACGGATTGTTGTCTGCGGCGGCGTTGCCGCGAACAGCCGCCTGCGGGAGAAAATGTACGGTGAGGCCCAAGCCGCAGGAATTGATGTTTTTATTCCTCCCGCCATTTTGTGTACGGACAACGCGGCAATGATCGCGGTGGTTGGGACCCACTTGCTGCAGAGCGGGTTTAAAGACGGTCTTGACCTCAATGCCGTATCACGCATCCCTCTTGCAACGGCAATATGATCATTCAGGATAAACTAAGAGACTTTTATCGGCGCTTTCTCAGCCTCCAGGGCGACCCCGGGGAGATCGCCATGGGAATGGCAATCGGGGTTTTTGTCAGCATTACCCCGACAATCCCCTTCCATACGGCGCTGATCGTCCTGATCGGGATCACTTTCCGGCAGAATATATCGGCCGCCTATATTGTTTCCTGGCTCGTGTCCAACCCGCTTACCATTCCCCTTCTTTACCTTTCCCAGTACAAGCTCGGCCGTTTTCTCCTCGGCATGGGAGGCAGCGGTTTCCAATTTAATGACTACAGTTTGCGGGTACTTGCGTCAGCCGGGCGCGAGATACTCGTGCCGCTCCTGGTCGGCGGGATCTGCATGGCCCCGTTTTTTGCCGTTCCCGCCTATTTTATCGCTCGCTATTTTGTCAGTAAAATAAGAAAGCGGACTGCCTCGTGACAACCGTTCGGAAATTGATCGCTGCCTATGACATTCGCCCCCGGAAGAAACTGGGGCAGTCGTTTCTCACGGACATGAATATCATGAGGCGGATTGCCGCCCTGTCCGCGTCTGCGGCGGATGAAACGGTGGTAGAGATTGGGGCGGGGCTCGGTTTTATGACCGAGGAACTGGCCAAAACGGCCCGCCGGGTGATTGCCCTGGAGATAGACCCCAGACTGTTGAATATTCTGCATGAGCGCTTTGACGGTGTTGAAAACGTTCAAGTCCTCGGCCAGGATGTTCTGAAATACGATTTTTCCGCCGCTGACAAAGATAAAAAAATAAAGGTTATCGGCAATATTCCCTACTATATTTCCACCCCGATTCTCTTTCGCCTGCTGTCATTTCGCAACGCGATAGCGTCCGTTATCCTGATGTTTCAAAAGGAACTGGCCGACCGGATCACCGCTATCCCCGGGACAAAAAAATATGGAATACCCTCGGTAATGGTCGCAAAATATACGGACGCAGTTTATGAAATGACGGTTCCCCCGCAATGCTTTTATCCCGTTCCGGATGTTGCTTCCGCTGTAGTGCGGATGACCGTTAAAGAGGGCTTGGACGATTCTCGCAATGATCTTTTTGACAAGCTGGTTCATGCCGCCTTCGCTCACAGGCGCAAGAACATTTTCAACAACCTTTTATATATGGGTTTTTCAAGGGAAATGCTTGATTTTTCCTTTGCCGAGTGCGGGATTGAGCCGACAAGACGGGCGGAGACCCTGACTCTGGAAGAGTTTACGCAGCTTACGGCTTGCCTTGCCGACAGCGCCATTCGGGAATAGCTGCTTTGCGGCTGTTCTGTAGCCGGGCAATGAGCGATCACTCCCCCTCCGCCAGCTCGCTAAGTGCCTCCCGATCCAGAATCCGGATCGACCTGCCGTCCACCGCCAGCAACCCGGCGTTGCTCATTTTCCGGATTCCCCGCGAAAGGGCTTCCGGGGTGGCGCCCAGGATCTTGGCCAGCTCCCGCTGCGTGACCGTCAGTTCCAGTTGGTTTGCCTGTGCGCCCTCCATCCTCTGGGCATGGAGCAGGAAAGAGGCGAGCCGCTGCGGAAGCTCCTTGAGCGACAACGACTCGATCAGGATCATCGATTCCCGGAGGCGATCAGAGAGAACCTGGATGATGTTCACCAACAGGCGCGGCTCTTGCATCGCGACGGCCTCCATGACCGTCCCGGGGATCAAGAGGAGGCTGCTATCTTCAAGGGCCATCGCGTTTGCCGGAAAAGAATCGATGGCGAAGGCGGTGCACATGCCGAAGGGGTCTCCCGGCCTAAGCAGATTGAGCGTCTGTTCCCTTCCCTCGGGAGAACTTTTGTAGAGCTTTACCTGGCCGGTGACGATGACATAAAAGGCATGGGCGGGATCCAGCTCGCCCAGGAACATTTCTCCCGCCTTGTAGGTTCTGTAACGGGCGTGTTCCGACAACGCCTTGAGTTTTTCGGCAGGCAGCCCCTGGAATAAGTCCAATGTCTGCATTTGCTTCAAGATATCCATAAAAATCCTCCCCGTTGATTCAGATCAATGACATTCCGCGCGCGAGCGCGTATTTATGGCGCAAAGATTGGAAAATGTTTAACACAGGGAGCGAAGGGAAACAAAATATAATTTGCAGCTCCGGCGCTTTGCCGGGGAAAAAAGGGGGAATGAAAATGAAAATGGAACAATATATACGGGCGATTGCCGGCAGTTTTATCACGATCTCGGTTCTGCTTTCCTATCTCTACAGTCCATATTGGCTGTTTTTCACGGCTTTCGTCGGACTCAACCTTTTGCAGTCCGCTTTTACAAAATGGTGTCCGATGATATTTTTTCTGGAAAAGTTAGGCGTTCCGCGCGATAATGAGCGAAAGGGGAATCTTTCCAAGAGCAACGCGAAACATCCCTATACCGCGGCAACGAATCGGTAAGTTCCTCGTTAGTTTTGTTCCTTGTTCAACCCAACCCGGGGCGGTTCCGTCAGGCAGCAGGAGGCAAGATGAAAACAACAAACGAAATGAGAAGCAGACATAAGCAACGCGCCGTCGCCGCCATTTTCTTTATTCTTTCCCTGTTGGCGGCGATGACGGGAACAGGAAACGCCGCTGGAGAAAGGCTTACATTGGAGGAGGCCGTAAGGATGGCCCTGAAAAACAACCATGAACTCCAGGCGCAGAGAAACGCCAACGCTGCCAAGGGTGCGGAGGTGGGCATTGCCCGCAGTTCCCTGCTGCCCAAAATATCTTTGGAGGAGAGATATTTACGAACGGCCAGTCCTGTTTACGCCTTCATGACCAAGCTCAATCAGCAGCGGATCGGAATGGCCGACTTTGTCCCCGAGACGCTGAACCATCCGGAGGCCGTCAACGACTTTCAGACAGCCTTCACGCTGGAACAGCCCCTCTTTGTAAAAAAAGCGAATGTGGGAATAGCGATGTCCAAAACGGAGGCGGCTGCCTCGGAAGAGTCGCTGCAAAGGAAAAAGGAAGAGGTGGCCTTCAAGGTGGTTCAGTACTACCTGATGGCGGGCACCGCCGGCGCGTATGTCCAAGTTGCACAAAAAGCCCTGGAGGATGCGCAGGAGCATGAGCGTCTTGCCAAGGTTCGCTATGAGGCAGGCCTTGGGCTTTACTCCGATACGCTCAGAGCCTCAACGGCAGTGGCAGAGGCCCGGCAGCGGCTTGTCAGTGCGGAGAAGAATTTCAACGTGGCCAAACGGGGGCTGGGACTCATGATCGGCTCCGCGGAAGCGGTCGAGGTTTTCACGGATACGCCCGTCCTGCCGGCGCCGGAGATTGAATCGTTGCGCAACCAGGCGCTGTCCCGGAGGGATGTCAAATCCCTGGAGCTGCGGACCGAGAACGCCCGGAACCAGATCAAACTGGCCGAAGCTGGTTATTACCCGATGGTGGGTGTGGGCGGAACCTATCAGTGGAATGACCGCAACCACCCGCTGGGCGGCGAGGGGGACGGCTGGCAGGTGATGGCTTTCCTCCGCTGGGAACTCTTTGACGGCGCCAAAACAAGGTATGAGAAGATCAAGGCCGGGTACCAGGCCGCTGAGGCGGAAGAGTATCTCAAAGGGATGAAAAAGATGGTCTCCTTCCAGGTGGACGAGGCGTGGCTGACCCTGAAAGAGGCAGAAAAAAACAGGGAACTCGCGCAGGAAGAGCTGAAAACCGCCGAAGAGGGCCGACGGCTCGTGTGGGTGCGGTACGAAGGCGCGCTGTCGCCGATGGTGGATCTGCTGGACGCACAGTTAAGTTTTGACCACGCGCGGGCCAACCGGGTGGCCCGGGAAAATGAATACAAGCTGGCGGTCTTCAACCTCGGTTATGCAAGCGGCACGATTCTCCAGGGGTTGCAGAGCGAAGAGCAAAATGGGAGGACAAAATGAAAGCACGAACAATAGGCGGGCGGCAGAAAAAGGAAAAAAGGCCGCTCCTGCAGGCGCTGTTTCCGCTGCTGGTCGCGGCCCTTCTGCTGACCGGCTGCGGCGAGAAGGCGGCGCCGGTTGCCGCGCCGGTAAAGCAGCCGGTCATAAGCGGTGTATCAGTCGCAACGGTTACACCCACCGCGGTTGATGAATTTTACGAAGCCGCAGGCACTATCCGGGCTGCCAAAACCAGCTATGTGGCCGGGCGAATGATGGGGGCGGTTACCTCCCTGCTCGTAAAGGAGGGAGACGCGGTGGAGAAGGGGCAACTGCTCTTGACCATCGACGACCGGGATGTGGTGCAGAAGGTAAATGCGGCTGAGGCGGGCCATCAGGAGGCGGCCAAGGCCCTGGAATCGGGAAAGCAGAATCGCGAGTTGGTTGAAATTACCTATCAGCGTTATAAAAAGATGTACGAGGAAAAAGCCATCTCCCGGCAGGAGATGGATCAGTTTGAGACACAAAAAAGAGTGGCCGGGCTGGAATATGAGCGCGGGCAGGAGATGGTGAAACGAGCGGCAGCCGGTCTTGCCGAAGCAAAGATTTATCTCGGTTTCACCAGGGTTACCTCCCCGGTAAAGGGTGTGGTTACGGAAAAGAAGACGGAAGTGGGGAGCATGGCCGTGCCCGGCATGCCGCTTCTGACGTTGGAAAGTGCGGCCGACTACATGGCGGAAATCGCCGTTGATGAAAGCCTCGCCGGCAGGCTGAAGATCGGTGCGCCGGTTTGGGTGTCGATCGAGGCCCTCAACCGGCAGATGACGGGAAAGATCAAGGAGATTCTTCCGGCAGTTGACCCCATGTCGCGTTCCTTCACGGCGAAGGTTTCCGTAAGCGGCCCCGGTCTGAGGACCGGTTTGTACGCCAAAGTCAGGATTCCCCAGGGTAAGAAAGAAATCCTGCTGGCGCCCCGCGCTGCCGTTGTTGAAAAGGGGCAGCTTGCCGGAGTTTATGCCGTGGATGACCAGAACATTGTCACCTACCGTCTGGTCAGGACCGGCAGGGAGTATGAAGGTCGCCTGGAGATCCTGTCGGGCCTGAAACCCAACGACCGGATCATCGTTGGCGGGGTTGAAAAGGCTGTGGACGGCGGAATCCTGAAAAAGGAAAAGTAAAGGAATTCATCATGGAAGGTATCGGAATATCGGGAAATATTGCCAAGGCGTTTATCAAATCCAAGCTGACGCCGCTTGTGATCATTGCCTCTCTGCTGCTCGGGTTGCTGGCGGTCGTTATCACCCCGCGCGAAGAGGAGCCGCAGATCCTCGTGCCGATGATCGACATCTTCGTCGCCTATCCGGGGGCTTCGCCGCAGGAAGTGGAAGCCCGGGTTACAAAACCCATGGAAAAGCTGCTGTGGGAAATCAAAGGGGTGGAATATGTTTACTCCATCGTCAAGCCCGGCTTCAATCTGACGATTGTCCGTTTTTATGTGGGGCAGGGCATGGAGGAGAGCATTGTCAACCTGAACAACAAGCTTTCGTCCAACTTCGATCGGATGCCGCCGGGCGTAATGCCGCCGCTGGTCAAGCAGCGTTCCATTGACGACGTTCCGATTCTCACGCTGACCCTTTGGAGCGACAGCGACCGCTACTCCGGCTATGAACTCCGGCGGATCGGCGCCGAGGTTTGCGACGAAATCAAGAAGAATCAGGACGTATCCGAGTTTTCGCTGATCGGCGGGCAGAAACGGCAGGTTTTAATTACGCTGGATCCGGCGAAGCTCAAGGCTTACCATTTGTCCTCCTTCCAGATCATGGGCGCGCTGCAGAAGGCAAACTTCCGTCTTCCTTCCGGCTCTTTCCCGACCGGAAACAGGGAATACCTCGTGGAAACGGGGGCTTTTCTGAAAAACAGCGAAGATGTGGGCAGCGTAGTCGCCGGTGTTTTTAACGGCCGACCCGTAACCTTGCGGGATGTGGCCACGATTGCCGACGGTCCGGAAGAACCGTCTAATTATGTTTTCATGGGACTGGGAGCGGCGGCGGCCCAAAAGGGAATCAAAAGCGAGGCGGCAGGACAGAAAGAGGCTGTTACCATCACCATCGCCAAGAAAAAAGGCGCCAACGCCAGCCTTGTTGCGCACGAGGCGCTGGCAAAGGTGGAGGCGCTGAAGGGCAAGCTCATCCCCGGGGATGTGAACGTCACTGTAACCCGGAATTACGGCGATACGGCCAAAGAGAAATCCGACGAGCTGCTGAAGCATATGTTGCTGGCCACCATCGCCGTGATAATCCTGATTGCGCTGACCCTCGGCTGGCGGGAGGCTGTTGTGGTCGCGGTCGCCGTCCCGGTGACGCTGGCCCTGACGCTTTTGATCAACTACCTCTACGGCTACACTTTGAACCGGGTGACCCTTTTTGCGCTGATCTTTTCAATCGGCATCCTGGTTGACGACGCCATCGTCGTCGTGGAAAACATCCATCGCCACTTCAAGCTCCACAAGATCGAACCGCTAACCGCCGTCCTGGCAGTGGCCGAGGTGGGCAATCCCACCATCCTGGCCACGCTGGCGGTGATCGCCGCGCTACTTCCGATGGCCTTCGTCTCCGGCCTGATGGGGCCCTATATGCGCCCGATACCGGTCGGCGCGTCGGCGGCGATGATCTTTTCGCTGCTGGTTGCCTTTATCGTCAGCCCGTGGCTCAGCTACATCGTCCTGAAGAACGTGAAAAAGACCGATGTAACCGAAGAGGGCGGAAAAATGTTCCGCATTTACAAAAGGATCCTGGGGCCCCTGCTGGAGAGTAGATTCAAGCGGATGCTGGCTCTGGGGAGTGTCGTCTTTCTGCTGCTTTTGGTCGTCATGCTGGTTCCCCTCAAGAAGGTCACCGTCAAGATGCTGCCCTTTGACAACAAGAGCGAACTCCAGGTCATCATCGATCTGCCGGAGGGGACAACCCTGGAAGAAACGGCGGCGATGGCCCGAGAGATGGGGGAATATCTGAAAACCGTCCCGGAGGTCACCGATTATCAGACCTATGTTGGAACGGCCGCCCCTTATAACTTCAACGGTCTGGTGCGCCACTACTTTCTGCGCGCCGGCAGCACAGTCGCCGACCTTCAGGTGAATTTTGTCGCCAAGGAAGAGAGGAAAGAACAGAGCCATGGGATCGCCAAGCGGCTGCGGCCGAACTTGAAGAAAATCGGCGACCGCTACGGCGCCCGGGTCAAGGTGGCGGAAATTCCTCCCGGGCCGCCTGTCCTAAGCACGCTGGTGGCGGAGATATACGGTCCCGATGACAAGCGGCGAATCGAGATTGCCCGCGAGATTAAAAAGGTCTTTACGGAGACCGACGGCGTGGTCGATGTGGACTGGTACGTGGAGGAAGACCAGCCCAAGATAAGTTTGGCGGTGGATCAGGACAAGGCGGCCCGGGCCGGGGTCACTGCCGAGGCGGTTTCTCAGAGTTTGAGAATTGCGTTGAATGGAATGGGCGCCGGAGTTGTCCATCTGGATAAAGAAAAGGAACCGGTAGAACTCTTTCTGCGGATGCCGCTTGCGAAGAGGGCCGATATCGCTTCCTTGGAATCGATCGGGATGCCGACTCCTGGAGGGGCCATGATTCCGCTTTCTGAGCTGGTGAAGCGTCAGGACGGCTTCGAGGAAAAGACAATCTACCACAAGAACCTCAAAAACGTGACCTATGTCCTGGGGGATGTAGCCGGAACGGAGGAGAGCCCGGTTTACGCGATTATGAAGATGAAGAAAACAATCGAAAAGATGAAGCTGCCCGAAGGCTACGGCCTGAAACAATACTCCACCGTTCAGCCCTGGCTGGAGGACACATACTCGATGAAGTGGGATGGAGAGTGGCACATAACCTACGAGGTGTTCCGGGATTTGGGGCTGGCCTTTGCCGCGGTGCTGATCCTGATTTATGTCCTCATCGTTGCCTGGTTCAAGAATTTCATCACGCCGCTTATCATCATGGCGCCGATCCCGCTGACCCTGGTGGGGATTCTGCCCGGTCACTGGCTTTTCGGCGCCTTTTTCACGGCCACCTCGATGATCGGCTTTATCGCCCTCGCGGGGATAATTGTAAGAAATTCCATCCTCCTCATTGATTTTGTCGAGATGGAGTGGCGCGACAAGGGGCATTTGGAAAACGCGCTGATCATGGCCGGCGCTGTCCGCTTCCGGCCGATTGTCCTGACCGCCGCGGCCGTTGTGGTCGGCTCGTTCGTGATGCTCTTCGACCCGATCTTTCAGGGGCTCGCGATCGCGATGATGTTCGGCGCTGTCGGCGCCACAGCCTTGACGCTGATCGCGGTGCCGCTCCTCTATTTTGAGTTTTTCCAGAAAAAAACCTGCCCGATGGCCGAACAGATGGAGGAAAGCTGCGAAGAGGAAAAGGAACAGAAATGAGCATTTCTCTCCTTGCCGCACTCCCTTTTCAACTGAAAATATAACTCAACTTGCTGAAAATATTGCATCCAACTTCCCTCCCCTTCAAGGGGAGGGAAAGGGTGGGAATGGGTTCGACCCTCGATTTTGTGAACATTAAGCTTCGCTTTCATTCCCCTTTGTGACGGCAGGCCGTCATGAGAGTTTTATAGAATAGGAGGTCAGTTTTTCGGCTTAATCTCTTCCGCTTTCTTTTTGCCGCTCTCAACGGAGCAGCCCGAGCGCAGTCAGGACGAGACGCCCATTTTGGGAAGGAGCCACAACTGGACGAAAAGCCACACTGCGACCACAATCAATAAAATATAAAAATCGTTCATTCTTATCCTCCTTGAGTTTTCCCTGTTGCAATAATTTTCACGCTGCTATTCGCCCGTTATCCGGGCAGGTTCCGGTCGATGAAAGCTGCAAGCTTCTCTTTGGTCGTCATGCCGGTGATGGTTTCCCGGACTTTTCCCTCCCAAAAAAACAGCAGCGTCGGTATGTTCCGGATCCCGTAATGCTCGGTGGTTTTCGGAGACTCGTCAACGTTCACCTTTATTACCTTTACCCGCCCGCCGTAAGCCTTGCCGACCTCTTCCAGCGCCGGAGCGATTGCTCTGCAGGGCCCGCACCAGGGCGCCCAGAAATCGATCACCAGCGGTTTGTCCGTTTTTAACAGAGCCAATTCGAAGGTGACATCATTGGCGTGTCCGACAAACTCTTTCGTTTCCATTATATACCCCTTTCGCATTCGTTTGTATTTATCTTTTGCTATTTACATCTGGCGATTATCATGGATATGGCTGCATGATAACCCCTGGCTCGGGGGCTTGTCATTGATCCATATCAACGGCGGAAGTTTTGCGAGTAGTTGCAAGCGCCAATTAAACAAAATTCTTGACAAACCACAGGGTGTCTGATAGGGCGCGAACAACGCTTGGATCCGAATGCGGACTGGGACGTAAGGGATTGATTATCTGTGTTTTTATTGCAGGCCCCCTCGTCTTTGGCGAGGGGGCTTTTTTGCAGGTGGCGGAAGATGAAAATAATTAAAACTGTTGATGAGATGCATAAATTTGCGGAAGCCGAAAGGTTGCGGGGACAAAGGATTGTCCTCGTACCGACGATGGGTTATTTTCATGAGGGGCACCTGAATCTGATGAGGATGGGGCGGAAGGCCGGCGATTGTCTGGTCGTCAGCATCTATGTAAATCCGACCCAGTTTGCCCCGACGGAGGATTTTGAGGCCTATCCCCGTGATTTTGAACGGGATAGAGCCCTTGCCGAAGGGGTGGGCGTCGATGTAATTTTCAATCCGGACAACCACGAGATGTATCCGGAAGGATATCAGACATACGTTGAGGTTCAGGAGACAACAAAAAACCTCTGCGGCGTTTCCCGCCCCAATTTTTTCCGCGGGGTTGCGACTGTCTGCACGAAACTCTTCCATAGCGTCAAACCGCACGCGGCGATCTTCGGGAAAAAGGATTTTCAGCAGTATGTGACAATCAGGCAGATGGTGCGCGATCTCAACCTGGATATTGAGATTGTCGGGATGGAGATAACCCGCGAGCCTGACGGTCTGGCGATGAGTTCCCGGAACGTTTATTTGAGCCCGGCAGAGAGAAAATCTGCCCTGTGTCTCAGCCGTTCCCTGGCGCTTGCCGGCGACCTCTATGCGCAGGGGGAGCAAAACGCCGCCCCGATCCTCGAAAAGGTGAGGGAGATGATCTCCAATACTCCCCATACCCGCATTGATTACGCCAAGATCTGCGATGCGGCGACGATCAGGGATGTGGATAAGATTGATGGGGAAGCGGTTCTTGCCTTGGCGGTATGGGTCGGAAAGACAAGGTTGATAGACAACCTGGTTTTTCAGAATAAATAGAATACAACTATCTGATAGTTAAAACATTAAACTTTGTTTTCACGGGAGGTATGCTCATGTTGAGATTTATGCTTAAGTCTAAAATCCACCGGGCCACCGTTACGGATGCGGATCTTCATTATGAGGGAAGCATTACGATCGATGAGGGGCTCATGGAGGCGGCTAATTTCATCCCTTATGAAAAAGTCGATATCTATGATGTTTCCAATGGCGAGCGATTTTCCACCTACGTTATTCCCGGTCCGAAAGATTCCGGAGTGTTCTGTCTCAACGGCGCTGCGGCCAGAAAGGTTGCCAAGGGGGATCTGATTATCATTGCGACCTATGTGATGGTTGATGAATCCGAGGCGGCCAACTGGCATCCCCGGAAGATCCTGCTCGATGAAAATAACCGTATCAAGAGCATTTCCTGACCGATCGTCTGGTAACGCGCCTTACTTATGCCGTCTTCGCACGTGAAGCTTGAGCTTCCAGCAGCGGCATTTTTAAAAAATAAACGATTGAAAATATTTGCTGATTCTGATACTTAGCCGCGTACCGAATGTGCATGCATGATGGTGGACATTAAGCGTCGCATTTGGTAACGAAAGTGTTCATGAACAGCTGGTGAAGGTTGGATGTTTAAAAAGAAAATAAAAAGGTTTTTTTTAACCGGTCTTGTTGTAGTAATCCCCGCTGGCCTGACGCTCTATATCCTCTCTTTTATCATCGGCGTTATGGACAACCTCCTTTTGGTAATCCCTGAGAGGTATCAGCCGGATACTTTGCTTGGTTTCCACGTTCCCGGATTGGGCGCGATCTTTACGGTGCTGCTCATCCTGCTTGCCGGCATGGTGACGGCAAGCTATATCGGCAATCGCGTTGTAGAGTTCGGTGAGCGCTTTGTCGGCAGAATCCCGGTGGTCAGAAGCATCTACCAGGCCATAAAAAGTATCTCGGACAGTCTGTTTACCAATAAAACAAAGAGCTTTAAACGGGTAGTTCTCGTGGAGTATCCCCGCCGCGGCATCTACAGCATCGGTTTCGTCACCGGGACTCCCAACCGGGAAATCCAGGAGAAATTGGGCCCGACGTTAGGGGTGTATTTCCCCCATGCCCTCACCCCGACGACCGGTACCTATATTATCGTGCCCCGCGAAGAAATTATCGATATCAATATTTCCGTTGAGGAGGCCTTTACCCTTATTATTTCCACCGGCGTCGTGATCCCCCGGGATCGCCCGGATGCCGTCTCCGTTAATGGCAATGGTGGTAAGTGAAGAAATGCTTTATAAAGGCGGGCGGCTGTAAATCCGCTTTCCGCCAATCGATAAAATTATAAAAGGAGATTAACGCATGAAATTTTTGAAGCTCGAGAACAAGTTGCCTTACCGGGTTGCCGATCTTTCCCTGGCGGACTGGGGACGGGAGGAGATGCGGCTCTCGGAAAACGAGATGCCGGGGTTGATGGCGATCAGAAAAAAGTACGGACCGAAGAAACCCCTCGCGGGGCTGAAAATAATGGGCAGTCTGCATATGACCATTCAAACGGCGATGCTGATCGAGACCTTGAAGGAGTTGGGGGCTGATCTGCGCTGGGCGTCGTGCAACATCTTTTCCACGCAGGATAATGCCGCCGCGGCGATTGCCAAGGCCGGCTCTGCAGCCGTCTTCGCCTGGAAGGGGGAGACCCTCGAAGAGTACTGGTGGTGCACCGAACAGGCCCTGACCTGGCCGGACGGCTCAGGACCGGACCTGATCGTCGATGACGGCGGAGACGCGACCCTGATTGTGCATGAAGGGGTGAAGGCGGAGGATGACCCCTCCCTGCTGAAAAAGCCGTCTGAAAACAAAGAGATGTCAATTATCATGGAGCGCCTCGCGAAAGGCCTGAAGGAAGATCCGCAGCACTGGCACAAGGTGGCGAAAAAAATCCGCGGGGTTTCGGAAGAGACGACAACCGGGGTGCATCGGCTCTACCAGATGGAAAAAAGGAAAGAGCTGCTTTTCCCGGCCATCAATGTGAACAATTCGGTGACAAAGTCGAAATTCGACAATGTTTACGGCTGCAGGGAATCCCTTGCCGACGGGATTAAAAGGGCCACCGACACAATGATTGCCGGGAAAAAGGTGGTGGTTTGCGGTTATGGCGATGTGGGGAAAGGCTGCGCCCAGTCAATGAGGGGGTTCGGCGCCCGCGTTGTGATCGTTGAGATTGATCCCATTTGCGCCCTGCAGGCGGCGATGGAGGGGTATGAAGTCAAGACGCTGGGCGATGTTGTCGGGGAGGGAGACATTTTTGTCTCGGCGACCGGCTGCTGCGACGTGATAACCGGCAGGGATATGGAGAAGATGAAGAACGAGGCGATTGTCTGTAACATCGGCCATTTCGACAGCGAAATAGACATGCACTACCTGGAGAGCAACCCGGAATGCAAACGCCATAATATCAAGCCGCAGGTCGATAAATGGACGTTGAAATCCGGCAAGAGCATCATTGTCCTTGCCGAGGGGCGGCTGGTCAATCTTGGCTGCGCGACGGGGCATGCCAGTTTTGTGATGAGCACAAGTTTCAGCAACCAGTGTCTCGCCCAGTTGGAACTGGCAACCGGCAAATTAAAAACCGCTGTTTACACGCTCTCCAAGAAGATGGACGAAGAGGTGGCGATGCTTCATCTTGAGCGGCTCGGAGCGAAGCTGGGAAAACTGACGAAGAAACAGGCGGACTATCTGGGCGTTCCCGTTGCGGGGCCGTTCAAAGCGGAAAACTACCGTTATTGATTTCTATTGGCAACAACGAAAGGGCGACCCAATGGTCGCCTTTTTTAGCTTCTTACTCGGGACAAAAGAAAAACAGACCCCAAGCCGAAAAGGATATTGGCAAACCAGGCGGCGAGGATGGGAGAAAGCGCTCCCGAACGTCCGAGCGAAATCCCGAAGGCGAAGACTATCCAGTAGGAAAAGCCGATGATTAATCCGGTTCCGATCCCTGTGGCGATTCCGCCGCTCCTTTCCGAGCGCAGCGAGAAGGAAAAACCGATCACGAACAGGATGATGCTGATCAGCGGGAAGGCGATCTTGCCCTGAAGCTCGACGATATAGCGGGTGGCGTTGTACCCTTCCGCCTGAAGCTTTTTGATATATCGCCTCAACTCCAAATAGCCCATGGCCTCCGCATCTTTCTGCACGAGTTTGAAATCAGCAGGCGTTTCGGGGATATCGGCTGTTTGCGTTTTCAGCCTGGAAATGACCGGAAAATCGCCGCCGTCGAACCGGGTGATCAGCAGATCGTAAAAAAGCCACTTTCCCTCTTTCCATTCCCCTCTTTTGGCGTCAAGGCGTTGCAACAGATTCATCTGGTGGTCGAGATAGTAGATGGTAATCCCCTGCAGCGATTTGGCGCCGGCATCAAACATGCGGAAATTGTAAATGCCTTTCTCTCCCCGGTACCAGATCTGCCCATGATTGAAGCTTCCCGGGCTGGGTCGTTTTTGCACCTCAACATAGCGGATATAGTCAGCTCTTGCATAGGCGTAGGGGGTAATCCATTCGTTAAGAAGGAAAACCGCAAGCGATGCCAAAAGCGCGATGCCCAGGGTCGGGACGGCAAAACGGAACAGCCTGATGCCATTGGCCTTCAGGGCGATGATTTCGCTGTGACGCGACAGATTGCCGAACGTGATCAGCGCTGACAGTAAAACGACGGCGGGGAGCGTTTGCGACAGGGCAATCGGGACTTGGAGGAGGGAGTAGCCGAGCATTTGCTCCAAGGTGGCGTGGTTGCTGAGAAACATTCTTATTTTTTCGAAGAAATCGATGGTGAGAAAAAGAAAGACAAAGATAAGGGCAATCAAAAGCATGTTGCGCAGATATTCTTTCAGCAGATAGCGGTCGAGGATTTTCATGCTTTGGTTCTTCGAGTTCTGAAAAATTTCAGCAGCGTTTTTTCGCGGGCCGAGTTGAAAAATAGTAAAGCCCCGGCAACGGCAAAGATGGCGTTGGGCGTCCAGACGCCGACAAAAGGGGCGATTTTGCCGGATTCGACCAGCCCCTCGCCGATCAGCCGTAACAGGTAGTAGATCATCACCAAAAACACGCCTGCAATAAAGCCGCGGGCGCGAACAGAGCGGTGGGCCCTCATCCCCAGCGGAATCCCAAGCAGCGGAAAGATCAGGCAGGAGAGCGGGATCGCGAGCTTTTTATTTAATTCAATCAGCAGCTCTCTTATTTCCACGTCTTTAAGACTCCGGTCGTTAACCATGCGCTTCAATTCGGGGAATGTCATCTCTTTGCTGGACTTGCGCTTCCCCTCTTCCCCGGCGATGGTTGCCCCAATTTCCAGTTTCATATCATAAAAACGGAAATCAGCCTTGCGGTAGGTGTTCAGATTTGCATCTACGGTATGCGTGCTGCCGTCTTCCAGCCGGAGGGTTATGTAACGTTTATCGGGGTCGGAGATGAGATAGGCGCGGCGGGCGATCACCGTGTTTGCTTCCTTTCCCAGATGGTTGTCGGAGATGAAGATTCCCTCCAGAAAATCGCCCTGCGCGGGAATTCTGTCCGCGTACAGTAGAATATCCTTGAAATAGTCGATAAATATCTTTTCAGGGATGCCGACGCCGGCGCCGCTGCGCGCAATCTCAAACAGCAGCGACCGGGAGGCGAGGTTGCCCTTGGGAACAAGAAAAAGTGTTGTTGCCAGGGTGATCAGAAAGGCCGCGAAGGCAACGCGGGCGACTGGCCGCGAAAGTTGAAGGAGGCTAAGGCCGGACATGCGCAGGACGGTCCATTCATTATCGCCGGATAGTCTGCCCACCCCGATCAGGATGGCAATCAAAAGGGAGATCGGCACCGTATAAACGAGAAACCCGGGGATAAGATAGATAATCAGCCGGAAGATATCGAGAAAAGAAATCCCCTTGTTGACCATCAGATCCATCACCTGCAGGATCTTGCCCATGAGGAGCACGAAGGTCAGCACCGCGAGGATCATGAAAAAGGGGACGACTATTTCCCTCAGTATGTAGCGGTTGATAATTTTGAACATCAATCCTTTCTTCATCTGTTTACATTTTATCCCCGCTTCTACATCGTCAACTGCAACGGCTCGATAAATTTGGGATCCTCATTATCCATGGTGTCAATGATGCATCCATACATGCGTTTTTTTATTTCACCAAAGATCGGCCGTTTCTTCGTGAAGGATTTTGCAAACAGGAGCGACTCTGTCATCAGTTCTTCTGCGTCCTTGCAGGATTTTGTGATAACGTGACTTTGCGCCAGCTCCGGTGCGCCGGCCCTTTTCCCGGTTAAAATGAGTTCCTGCAGTTTATGGTTGGGGATCGCCTTTTTGGTGAGGGCAAGCATCCCAGGAAGAAAAGGGATATTGATGTCTATCTCCGGGAAGCAGAAATAGCCGCGGTCCGCCTTCATGAAGCGAAAGTCGCAGGCGCAGGCCATGATGCTCCCGTCGCCGAAAACATGGCCGTTGATTGCGGCGATGATCGGCATCGGGTAGAGCAGCATCCGTTTAAACAGGCGATTCAGGCCGTACATGAAATCCCTGATTCCCTGAAGGTCATTTCCGGCAACGGCGGTGGTCATCCACTGCAGGTCGATCCCCTGCGACCAGCTTTTCGGATCGTCGGATGTTATTATCACGGAAAATACATCCGTATCATTTTCTATCTCATCAAAAGCGGAAAGAATTGATTCGATAAACTCCGGGTTGTGCCTGTTTTCACCATTAGTCATCGTAATAACGGCGACGGTTTCACTTTTTTGCCATTTAATGGACGACATATCTCGCGCCTCCTTGCGGGTAATAGAGATGGTCAGGATCAATGTCGGTCTGCATGGCATATCTTGAGCGGTATGTCAAGAAGATGGAAATATCCGGGACTCTCGGGGAGATAAAGCAGTAACTCTGCATGGAATTAGACCCGCTCGGGCGCCTTATATTGCATCTTCCAGCAACTGGCCGTTCTCCTTCAACCAGACCTTCGCTTTGTCCATCATCGGGGCTTGTGTACGGACGACGTTCCAGAACCGGGGTGTATGGTTAGTTTCGATAAGATGGGCGAGTTCGTGGACGATGACGTAGTCGATGACAAACATCGGCGCCTTGATCAGCCGCCAGTTGAAACCGACGTTGTTCTTGACGGTGCAGGAACCCCAGCGATAACGGCTGTCCTTGATCTTGATCCCGGCAACATTGACGCCAAGTTCGCGGGCGAGCATCCCGGCGACCAGGCGCTGCTGATCATTGGGGCCGCTGCCGCCGTGCGGGAGGTCATCCACCGTGCGGGGATAGGGATCGGCCCAGCGGTAGAAGTGCTTCTCGCTATGGGTGGCGATGGTGCCGAACTTGGCTTCGTTGCGGCAGGTGGCGATCACGATCTGGTTGTAATAAAACAGCGGCGCGCTGCCTTGATAGGCGGAGCGTGAGCGGAGCCTGTCAAGAGTGTTCGAGCGTAGCGCAACAGCCGGCGATAAGCGAACCGTGTGCGTAGCGAAGCGGAGCTCACGTTCCGCTTATCAGTATGCCTATGCCACGATTTACAATTTACTCAATACGATGAGTAATTTTACTCACCGCAGTAAATGTGTCAAGCATGGTTGTCAGTGATGATTTCTACTTACTCTTGGCACTAACAATAAGCCTTCGGCCAGGCACGAGGGTGAACCTCGCCTGGCCGAAGGCAGATAGCGGGCTTTGCCTATAAACCCCCATGCCCGAAGCGGGCACAACGAAGCATGAAAATCCCCCCTTACCCCCCTTTGGTAAAGGGGGGATGGGGGGATTCATATAAAACTGGGGGAAACGATATCAACAGCCTATTTCACGATCAGACTATTCTTTATGGATTTTACCCATTTGACGCTACGGGTGATTTCAAGCGCTTTATCGACGGCCTTTTGAGAATTAACGAAGCCGCTCAGTTGCACAGCGCCCTTATACGTTTCAACACTGATCTGAAATGACTTTAGAAAATCATCAGCCGCGATAAGAGATTTCACCTTGGTTGTGATAACCGAATCGTCAACGAATTCACCGGCACTTTCATGTGTGCGTGTCGAAGCACAGGCGGTAAAGGTTACGATCAGCATCAAAGCCGCGAAACAACAGATTACGATATTTATTTTTTTCACGATTTTGGCTCCTTTTAATAAGTTAAAACTTTGGTTTGGACAACTTAATCCACTGCACCTATTGAATAATAATTTCAAAAAGCACTCTCATGTTAGCCTTGGCTGCTTCCGAGTAAAGCTCTTTCGGCGCTGCTTCATAAACGGCAGGGTTTGTCTCGCCATAGCCGATGGTGGAAAGCCTGTCCGGTGTAATGATGCCTTCGTTAATAAGGTATGCCTGGACGGCATTTGCCCTTTTTTCGCTTAACTGCTGGTTATAGGCTTCTGTGCCGGAGGCAGAGGTATAGCCGGCAATGCGGACTTTGGCCTTCGGGTTATCTTTCAGCAACTGGACGTTTCTTTTCAGGATCGTCTGCGCTGACGGCTTAAGGTTGGACTTGTCGAAATCGAAATGTACGTCTTCAAAAGCAAGAATAATGATCGTCGGCTCAACTGCGGCGGCCACAATCAGCTCCTCGACCTTTGGTTCAGACGCAATGATGACGGCCTTCTTCTCGACCTTCGGTTCATACTTCATGATAACGACGGGCTCTTTAGCCATCTTCTCCGGTTCGGGGATAACGATTGGTCTATAACGCGAAAAGGACCAGTTCGTCCCGTCGGGCGATTCCAATACTGTACCATCCGTACCAACAACAATAAATTTATCACCCGCATACGTGATTGCCGCGAGAAAACTTGTCGAACCGGACCTTTCTTTAGTCCAGTTCAGTGCATCAGGCGACGACACGATTGTGCCATAGGCGCCCACGGCCACGTATTTCTTCTTGCCATAGGCGACAGCGGCGAGATGCTCCGTCGTTCCTGAATAACGCTCAGTCCATATCGCCCCGTCGTCCGGCGACGTCAGGATTCTTCCCTCCGACCCAACGGCTACAAATTTGCCCTTCGCGTATGTAAGGCCGACAAGGTTGCTGGTATGTTGCGAGGGCTGACGTGCCCAGTAGATACCGTCCTGTGAGTTGAAGATAGCACCCCGCTCGCCGATAGTTACGAAATTATCCTTGCCATAGGCGAGACTTCTCAGGGCATAAATAGTCAGGTTCGCCCTTTTGGTCCATGTGACTCCGTCCGGCGACGTGGTGACCGTACCCTCGCTGCCGACTGCCACGAAGATCCCTTTTCCAAACCTTACGGCACTGAGATCGCTGGTGACTTCGGACTTCCTGATGGTCCATTCTGAGCCGTCCTTGAGACCGGTCAGGATCGTACCGCGGCCGCCAACGGCCACATACTTTTCCTGCCCGTATTCCAGATCGACAAGAGACACGTCAGTCCCGGAATTCCTCACAATCCAGTTATCACCATCGAGCGAAGTCAGGATTATGCCCCTTCCATACGTAATAGCGTAACCTTCATCTGCCGCTTGCGCTCGCGTAACGCCCGATCCAGCGAAAAGCGCAAAAACTGCCATAATAAACATTGATACTGCCAACATCTTTTTCATCTTACTTCTCCTTTCCCATTTTTACTCAACAAGCCTTAAACCGCTTTTTTAGAAGTTACCCTTTGCCTTTTCCCCAATAATAAAAACTTGCCTTGGTGTGAAATGACCATCAATGTAAATAGCAATAGCAAAGGGCCTGCCAAAAAAATAATAAAGATTATAATGTTAGATTGAGGCTTTAATAACAGGGGGTTGGGTTAATAAGAGGGAAGAGCGGAGGAGTGAGTAATAATTTGTTTAGCCTTTATATTTGGTGGAACCTCAACATGTTGAGGGAGACCTGCCCCTTTTTTTTCAGGGTCGGTATGCTTTCCCGATAGAGACATTATGAACATTAAGCTTCGCTTTCGGGAATGACAAATGGTTTTGCAATTGCCTCTTAATAAATGTTTTTTTGAAATTCATGAATTTGGGCTAAGAGTACATTCCCGTAACTTGCTGGGGGAGGAGCATTTTATATTCTATCAACTGCTGAAAAAATTCGCACTCTCTGCGAACACTATCTTCATTCCGGAAGAAAGTTCTGCTCCGGCGATCATAATATTGCCACGAAGACATAACTGCTGGCCGGGGGAGAAATCATTATATATATTTTATTGTCTTGATGTTAGAGCGTTTGTCTCCTGGCGGAGGGAGAACATTGTTCTAAATCTTGTGATGAAAGTGGATACTATCTATCCAGTAGGTTCGGCAAAACGGTTGATATGGGTATTTTATGCGCAGCGGTCGGCGGCGCATAAAAGAATCGCTACTTATCCTTTGACGCCCATATACATTATAAATAACAATAACAGTACTTTGGATATATATTGCAGTTCACATAAGCATAGTGGCACGCTGTTTGCTGTATTACTGCCGAACGGAAATGAGACGTTATCCGCGTGGTGAATTTAAAGAATGGATAAACTTTGAAAGGAGAAGTAAATGAAACGGATGCAAAAAGGTAAGACTCTATTGATTTTGGCGGTGGTCGCGGTATTGGGAATCGGATCGTACGCGTATGCCGATTGGGGTAGAGGTTACGGCCGCAATGCGGGTGAATACGGCAGGGGTTCAGGCTATGGCCCGGGAATGATGGGAAATATTGAAGAGGGATGCGGCAACCGAGGAAATTTTAGCGACGAGGACGCCGCGAAGATGGAAAAAGAACGAGACGCGTTTCTCAGTGCGACGGAAAAGACCCGGCAGGAACTTTATGCAAAAGGGCTTGAGTTGAGAGCTGAATTTGCCAGGGAGAATCCCGATGCCGAGAAGGCTGCTCGTTTGCAGAAAGAGATATCCGAACTGGAAGGGCAGTTTGAGCAAAAGCGAATTGAGCATATGTTTGCCGTCAGAAAGGCCATCCCCAATGCGGGCAGAGGCTTTGCCGGCAGAGGAATGATGAATTACGATTTCGACGATGCTCCCTGCGGGCGATAAAATTTGCCTTCAACCCGAACTGGAGCGGTCGAAGCGACTGTTCCAGTTCCAGCAGGCATTCGATGCGATAAAATAATAGGGAGGTTGAGAAGATGAAAAAATATCTTGCAGCGTTTATCATGATGACGGGCGTTTTGCTCCTGGCCAGCGCCGGAGAAGCTTACTACGGCCCGCGAGGTCTCGGTTGCTGGGGAGGGCCGATGAATTTTGGTTACGGAGGAATGTTTATGGGAATGATTTTGCTGATTGTTTTAATTGCGGCGGCAATCTGGTGGTTCATCAGGGGCGCCGGAAACAGAAATTATGGGCAACCGCAGCGGGAAACCCCTCTTGATATACTGAAAAAGCGTTATGCCAAAGGGGAGATCACGCAGGACGAGTTTGAGAAAACCAGGAAGGACCTTTAGGCGTAAGGATTATGGATTAGCCGTGCAGATGGCGCGGGCAGGTATGAAAGTAACCAGTATGGCAGGAGAAAATTGATTGTCCGGGCCTGTCATAGCTTATACTATCCATCCTGATCCGCGCCCGCTGAAAGGGCCGAAATTAGAAATAAAATTGTTTTTCTTCCCGCCTTCATCAATTCTTCATTTTAACATGTTAATCAGCATCCGGATTTCCTCCCCGGCTTGACGTTTTTGCAAGCGGGAGACGAACGGTGTTGGTTAATATGAAGAAGAGGCGGCAAATGCAGATCAATTCCAGTGCGCTCAAAGCGACAGTTTTCCAGAAAAGATATGGGTTTCTGCTTCTCATATTTTTTTTGCTTGCCTATATCTTACCCCTGGGGGCGGGGGAACTCCTGGAGCCGGACGAAACCCGTTATGCAGAAATACCCCGCGAGATGATTGCATCCGGAGACTGGATTGTGCCCCGGCTGGACAATCTTCGTTACTTTGAAAAGCCGGCGCTGGGCTATTGGGTGGGCGCCGGCTCTTTGCTGCTTTTTGGAGAAAACAATTTCGCCGTTCGTCTTCCTTCCGCCCTGGCAGTCGGGCTCTCGGCGCTGCTGATATTTGCGTTGGCCATTCGGGTGCGGCGTCCGGGAGAGAATAATAATTTTCCGGCACTGGTTGCCGCCCTTGTTTTTCTCTCCAGTTTTGAGGTGTTTGGCGTCGGCAACACGGCCGTGCTCGACAGCCTGTTTTCTTTCTTCGTAACGGCAACGATTGCCGCCTTCTTTTTCGCCTCCGAAGAATCACCCGGCTCCGGCAGGGAAAGAATCTTTCTGGTGCTTTCCGGGCTTTTCTGCGGGCTGGCCTTTCTCACCAAGGGATTTGTTGCCTTTGCCGTGCCGGTTCTGGCCCTTGCCCCCTATCTGCTTTGGCGGCGCCGTTATGTTGACCTGCTTAGGATGAGCTGGTTGCCGCTTCTTGCCGCTTTGTTGGTTTCCATGCCCTGGGCGCTGATGATTCAATCCAGAGAGCCGGATTTCTGGCGGTTTTTTTTCTGGAATGAACATATCCGGCGCTTTTTGGCTGAAAACGCCCAGCACCGGGAGTCTTTCTGGTTTTTCATTTTGGCCGCCCCCGGCATGTTCATACCCTGGACGTTCATGATTCCCGCGGCTGTTCCGGGAGTCAGAGCGCTGCTTAACGAGACCGGGGTAAAAGGGAGGCTTCTGAAATTATCGATTGGCTGGCTGGCGCTCCCCTTTTTGTTTTTCTCTTTTTCCCACGGAAAACTGTTGACATACATCTTGCCTTGTTTTCCGCCTGCCGCGCTCCTGATGAGTTTCGGGCTTTTTGAGGCGCTCCAAAAAGAGCGGTGGAAAAAACGTTTTCAAGGGGGCGCCGTTTTCAGCGCGGCATTTTTCGGGGTTGTCCTGATTGCCTTTTTGCTGCTGCAGTTTTTTGGCTATGACGGTTTTCATCCGTACAGCAAACCCTGGAAAACGGTAATGGCGGTAAACGGGCTTCTTTTTCTTGTGATCTTTTGCATCTCGGCTCTTAGAAGTAAAACATTGGCAAGCAAGGTTTTACTGTTTGGAGTGGCGCCGCTTCTTCTGTTTTTTTTCTTTCATTTTGTGATACCTGACGCGACCATTGCGGCAAAAGCGCCGGGCAGCTTTCTTGAACAGTATAAGAAAGGGACAGATGCCAATTCTGTTATTATTTCCGACGAAGATTCCCTGAGGTCTGTCTGCTGGTATTGGCGGCGTACCGATGTTAACATTATCGGCGGCGCCGGCGAGCTCGATTACGGGCTGAATTATAAGGATGCCAAAGACAGAGGGCTTGATATGAAATCCACGCTTGCCCTGATTGAGGAAAATAAGGGAAAAACAATTCTGGTAGCCCGCGGTAAATATTTTTCTCAATGGCGCAAGCAGCTTCCCCAGCCGCTGTTTCTCGCGGAAAGCAAATCTTTGGGATATGTGTTATTAAAGTTCTGAAAAATTGGTGAATAATAACTCGGTTCGCATAATTTTATTTGTTTGGGACCGGGCGGCTGAGATATCTTAAGGGGCGCGCTTATGAGAGTTTTACTTGTTGACGATGAAAATTCGCTGCGGGAACAAGTAAAAAATATATTGGAAAATCAGCGATATACGGTGGAAACGGCGCAGGACGGCGAACAAGCTCTGGACAAATTGTCCGCAGCCGCGTTTGATATTGTTATCCTCGATATCATGATGCCGAAGATTGACGGCCTGACGGTTTTAAAGCAGTTGCGCAAGGCAAAAATCGGGACGAGGGTGCTGCTGCTTACTGCCAGGGGCGATGCCGCCGATAAGGTCAAAGGGCTCGATCTTGGCGCGGATGACTACCTCGCGAAACCATTTTCCCGCGACGAGCTGCTGGCCCGGGTGCGCGCCTTGTTGAGACGGTCGGGCAGCGCCTCCGCAGCGCTTTTGAAGGTTCATGATCTTGAGCTGGACACGGTGAGCCGCACGGTAATGAGACAGGGGAAACAGGTAGAGCTTACTCCCAGGGAGTTTTCGCTGCTGGAATTTCTCCTGTACAACAAAAACAGGGTTGTCTCTCGTTTCAGTCTGGCCGAACACGTTTGGGGCGATGATTTTGATCCGTTCAGCATGTCTAATTTCATGGATGTCCATATAAAAAATTTGCGCCGTAAAATCGGCGATGGGGAACAGGACAAGATTCTTCAAACCGTGCGCGGGGTTGGATATATTATCAGGGATTCGGAATAATGACCGTCAAAACAAGAATAACGCTGTTCATCGCCGGGGCCGGCTTTATCGCCAGTTTGCTGTTCTCCGTCGTGTTGTTTTTTGAATTGATAGAACAGCCTTTCGAACTTCTGGACGCCGTGCTGCAGGAGGAGGCAGACAGAACAACCAGGATTGTCGTTAAAAATCAGGGGGAAGCGTCAGTTCTTGATCACTCTTTCGATAAAATGCATCCATACTGGATCAGGATTTATCGGCAAGGTTCGCATCAAATAATTTACCAATCCGACCTTGCCAAAGCGGTGCGACTCTCTTCCTTAAATGTCGGCGCCGACGCCGTTGTCAAGGCTGTGGTTCCCAAGGGACAGCCTGCTTCTGAAAATAGCAAAATCCAGGAAGTGAGATTCAGGGTTAAGACCTTCTCCATTAATGCTGATGGCAAAACTTACATTACTCAGATTGCGCGGCCATTGGGGAAACTGGAAGAGGAAATATGGGATATAATTTTCGGAATTATCGCCGGCCTTATTTTCTCCACCCTTATTCTGATCGTCATCAGCCGTTTTGTCGCCGGCCGGATACTGCAACCAATTGGGAAAATGAAGGATTTGGCGGTCAATATATCGGAGAAGAATCTTGAAAGACGGATCCCCACGGGAAGAGGGCATGATGAGTTCAGTGAGCTTGCCGGCGCCATAAATACGATGCTGGATCGTCTGCAATACTCCTTCGTGAAACAGCGGGAATTTTTGTTTGACACGGCGCACGAATTAAAAACGCCCCTTGCAACCATGCGTCTGGCGGTTGAGGAAATTTTCGCTGCTGACGGGGAAAAATCGCGGCCGTCTGCGGAAGAAAACCTTTTGCGCTTGCAAAACCAGGTGTTGCGGATGGAAAAACTGGTCAAGGATATGCTGAATCTGTCAGCGCTGGAGACACTCGCGGGCATTGATTCCCGATCGTTTGATTTTACGGCGCTTTTTTCTTCGCTGCTGGCGGAATATGAATTTCTGGCGGATGCGCAGAGGATCAAGATGGAGATCAGCCTGCCCGAGCGACTCGTGGTCAGAGGAGACCCTGAAAAACTGAGCCGCGCCTTCTCCAATATTATCGACAACGCCCTCAAGTATAATCTGGAGGGCGGCCGGATTGAAGCAAGCGTTGAGCAATCCGCAGCCGGGTTGACGATAAGAATCGGCAACACAGGCGCCGGCATTGCCGCAGCCGAACTTCCCCTGGTATTTGAACAGTTTTACCGGATTGAGAAGTCCCGGTCGTCCCAATTCGGCGGCTCCGGCCTGGGGTTGACGATCGCAAAACGAATTGTCGAACTGCACAGGGGACAGATAACAATTGAGAGCAGGGTGGAAAATTGGACGCAGGTGACGGTTTTTCTTCCCATTAACTCTGGGCAGTTAGTTGCGGCTTATAGTGAAATTTCCGTTTAAGGGAGGATTGGGCGGGTATTCCCCGTTTGACAATTTTCTGTATATGAAATAAGGTAGTTGCACTCGGAGAGAGCCTTCAGTATGAATAATCTCGTCGGCAAATGATTAAGAAAATTTTATGGCTAAGAATCATTAGGAGCTTTATAAAAATATGGGCAGGATTTCCGGATAAATGGGTTTAAAATCAATTAAAATGCTGGTTCTGGTGATTGTCCCCATCTTTGTCTATCTGCTGCCGCTCCCCTTCATGCCGCTGATGGAGCCGGATGAGGGGCGCTACAGTTCCATTCCGAACGAGATGAATATCTCCGGAGACTATGTGACCCCGCGGCTCAAAGGGGTTGTCTATTTCGAGAAGCCCCCGCTTGCCTACTGGGCGACGGCGCTTTCTTTCAAGGTTTTCGGGAAAAACGAATTTTCCGCGCGTCTTTTTGTTGCCCTTGCGGCCTGGGGGTGCATCATCCTGGCCTATCGGATGGGGCTCTTTTTTCATGATCCCCGGACGGGGCTTTACGCGGCGGCTGTACTGACGACATTTTTATATCATTCGGCGCTCGGTCGGATAAACATTCTCGATATGCCGCTTGCCTTTTTCCTCGGGGTGGCGATTTGGTCGGGATTCCGGTTTTTCGCCAGCGAGGAAAAACGGAAGGTTTGGCTTTACCTCCTCTACCTCTTCAGCGCCCTCGCGTTTTTGACTAAGGGACTGATCGGGATCGTGTTTCCGTTCGGCATTATTGGCGTCTGGCTGCTTTTCTCCCGACGGTTCCGCGACATCTTGCGTCTCGTCTCCCCCCTCGGCATCCTGCTGTTTGCAGCGGTTTCGCTGCCCTGGCTGATCCTCGTGCAACGGGAGAACCCGGATTTCTTTCGCTTCTTTTTCATTCAGGAGCACTTTTTACGTTACACAACAAAGATTCATGATCACTATCAGCCGCTCTATTACTATCTCCCCTTCCTTCTTGCCGGAACGCTGCCCTGGATTTTCTATCTTCCCGAGGCGATAAAGGGAGTTAAGGGCGGCGAATCCCTGTTCAAAAGGGAGGAGAAGTCATTTTTGCTGGTGTGGGCAGGGTTAATTTTTGTCTTTTTTTCCTTATCCTCATCGAAACTGGTTCCCTACCTGACCCCGCTTTTCCCTCCGCTTGCCGTTGGTTTCGGCGTGATTTTCCGGCGTTTTGAGAAAAGCCAAGGGGACACGGTCGATCCGGTTGCCGGAGGCTGGCGCCTTGCCGGCATTATTATGCCCCTGCTTTTTCTGACGGCGCTTTTTGTCCCGCTTTTTCTCTCCAAACATAGCGTTAATCCTTCGACATGGCTGGCCTTGATCGCGATACCCGCTTTTATTCAGCTTGTTTTACTATTTTTGCCTTTCCGGATACGAACCAAAGGCGGCCGCGGCTGGTTTTTGACGATTTATCTGCTTTACGCGCTTTTTTTCGTTTCGCTGACGGCGCCCCTGTCCCATTATCTTGCTCCTTACAAATCGGCCCGGCAGCTTTCTGCTGCTATCGAAAGCAATATTCCTCGGGATGCCGAGGTGTATCAATATGGGATATCACTTTACGGCGTTGATTTTTACACCGGCAGAAAAACCCCGATTGTTGATGATATCGGGGAATTGGGGTACGGTGTTTTGCAACTTCCTAAGGAAAAGCGTGATCATTACTTCCTCCATTCGGAGGCGTTTTTCAAGAAGGCAAAAAATACAAAAGGGTTATACTGCGCGACGGAAAACGACGAAAAACTGGCGAGGCTGAAAAAAGAGTTTCCCGAGAGCCGCATTTTGTGGCAGAGTGCCGAGTACTCGCTTTTGCAACTGAACGGATCAACCCCCAAGGAGAATTGATGTGAAGAAAAGAGAGGATTTTCTGCCGATGAACCGGCCTTCCCTCGGAGAAGCCGAGATTGCCGCAGTTACCGCTTGTCTGCGCTCGCGCTGGATTACAACCGGGGCGCTCTGTAAGACTTTTGAAGAAAAATTTCAGGTACTTACTGGGGCAAAGTACGCTGTTTCCCTGACTTCCGGAACGGCGGGGATGGATATTCTGCTGACGGCGCTTGGCATTGGCACAGGCGATGAAGTGATTACCCCCTCGCTGACATTTGCCTCAACGGTTAATATGATTGCGCTGCACGGCGGCCGGCCGGTTTTTGTCGATATCGACTATGACACCCTCAACATCAACGCCGATGCAATTGAGGCCTTGATAACCCCCCGGACAAAGGCGATTATCCCCGTGCATTTTGGCGGCGCCCCGTCGGATATGGACAAAATTCAGGAGATTGCCCAGCGTCATAACCTGATTGTAATTGAAGACGCAGCCCACGCTGTGGGAACGCGCTACCGGGGAATTCATGCCGGCGGCTTCGGGGAGATTGCAATATTTTCCTTTCATCCAATCAAGAATATAACGACCGGCGAGGGAGGGCTGATCACCCATAACGATGAGAAACTGGAAAAGAAACTCCGTCTGCTGCGCTTTCACGGTATAGAGCGGGATGCCTGGAAACGCTATGGAAAAGGGGGGAACCCCGAATACGATATCGAGGCGCCGGGCTGGAAATACAACATGACGGACATCCAGGCGGCCCTGGGGAACGCCCAGTTTGATAGGCTCGGTGAGTTCAACCGCCGCCGGGCCGAAATCGTTTCGTTGTACGAGGAGGGGCTGCGGGAGGTGCAAGGGCTGGAACTGACGCTCGCTCCCGACTACCCGCACGAACATGCCCATCACCTCTTTGTGGTGAAAATTCTCGCGATGAAAAGGGAGCGCTTCATGGAGAAGCTCTCCGACTACAACATCGGCTACGGGCTCCATTTCCCGCCCTGCCATCTGCTCAAATATGTCAGGGAGCGCTATGGGCTTGTCTCCCTGCCGGAGACGGAAAAAGCCGCGGATAAAATCATCTCTCTGCCCCTTTTCCCGGAAATGACGGATGACGACGTCGGGTATGTCTCAGAGGCGATAAAGGAAATAATGGCCGGCTGACATGCACGCATTTTATGAACATTAAACTTCGTTTTCGAGTGAAAGCGCAGAAGGAAACTTGAAGAGATGGCAACAGAAAACATTGGAAATTATAAAGATATGATATCATTAGTAGTTCCTGTTTATAACGAAGAGGAGAATCTGCCGGAGCTGATGAAACGGATCCGCCCGGTGATGGCGGCTTTAGACAGACGATGGGAGATAATCCTGGTCGATGACGGCAGCCGGGATCGATCGCTGGAACTCTTGAAGGAATTTACCGTTTATCCCGAGGTGCGGGTTGTCGAACTAACCAGAAATTATGGGCAGCACGCGGCGATTCTGGCGGGTTTTTCGGTTGTCAACGGTGAGATAATCGTTACCCTGGATGCGGATCTCCAGAATCCGCCCGAGGAGATCCCCCGTCTTATCGCCGCAATGGAAGAGGACGGGCTCGACGTGGTCGGGACGATTCGAAAAAAGCGAAAGGATTCCCTCTTTCGGATCATTCCTTCCCGAATCGTCAATATCGTTGCCCGGAAGATCACCGGCGTCCACATGACCGACTGGGGATGCATGCTGCGGGCCTACCGCCGGACGGTTGTCGAGAGGATGATCTCCTGTCACGAACATGCCACCTTCATCCCGGCCCTGGCTACCCATTTTGGAAAGCGCATCAAGGAGATAGAGGTTGCCCACGAAGAGCGGCACGGGGGAAAATCAAACTACCCGCTGAGAAAACTGATCAGCTTGCAGTTCGATCTGGTCGCCTCCTTCTCCGAATGGCCGATCAAACTCATCATGTACGGAGGCGTTCTGCTTGCCTTCCTCGGCGTGCTGTTCGGCCTTTTTCTGGCCGCCGCCCGGCTTATCTATGGCGCCCATTGGGCGGCTCAGGGCGTCTTCACGCTGTTTGCCATCATGTTTGTCTTTGTGGGACTTCAGTTTTTTGCCCTGGGCATTCTGGGAGAATATATCGGCAGGATATACCGGGAGGTTCGCAAACGGCCGGAATATGTGATCGAAAAGGTTTATGGCGGTCCAGTTGCAAAGGCGGAAGAAAAAGCATGAAAGCAGTGGTATTTGCCTATCATAACATGGGAATAGCGGGGCTTGACGCCCTGGAAAGAGCCGGATTGGAAATCTCCTTGATTTTTTCCCACGCAGACGATCCGGCGGAGAACTGCTGGTTTGGCTCGGTCCGGGAGTGGGGAATAAAACGGGGCATACCGGTGGAATGTCCTATGGATATCCGCGAGGAGAAATGGACGAAGCGGATCGCCGCGCTTGCTCCGGAGATGATCTTTTCCTTTTACTACCGTTTTATGCTCCCCGATGAAATTCTCGTAATTCCCACCTGGGGGGCGTATAACCTCCACGGCTCTTTGCTCCCCAAGTATCGCGGCCGGGCGCCGGTGAACTGGGTGCTGGTTAATGGTGAGAAGCAGACGGGGGTTACGCTGCACCATCTTGGGCATAAACCCGATGCCGGCGATATCGTGGGTCAGCGGGTTGTGCCGA
Organism: Syntrophales bacterium; assembly: GCA_023229765.1. Classification (NCBI taxonomy): domain Bacteria; kingdom Pseudomonadati; phylum Thermodesulfobacteriota; class Syntrophia; order Syntrophales; species Syntrophales bacterium. The sequence continues at coordinate 112,243 of JALNYO010000009.1, forward strand.
TCGCGTTTGAGGACACGGCGCTTGCGCTCTTTGGAAAATTGTGCGCAGCCGCGGGCGGGCTTCTTGACGAGCTGCTGCCTTTGATGAAAATCGGCAAGGCGCCCCGTATCAAACAGGATTTAGCGAAGGGCAGCTATTTTGGCGGCCGGCGGCCGGACGATGGCCGTATCTGCTGGAGCTGGCCGGCAGAGCGGATATATAACCTGATTCGCGCAGTTACCGACCCCTATCCGGGCGCGTTCGGCGCTATGCCGGACTGCTCCCGGCTGATGGTATGGTGGGGCCTGCCCCAGGAGGATGAGGAGACAGGAGAGAAAAGCGAGCAGGAAATTCCTGGAACAATTGGGGTAGAGAACAAAATGGTTACGGTACAGACAGGGGAGGGGAAAATCCGTCTTTTGGATGTTCAGAGTGAAGGGGTAAGGATGACCGGAGACGCGCTTTATAACTTTTTCAAAAAAAGGGAAGGAATAAAACTATCATGAAGGTATTGATTTTAGGGGTAAACGGATTTATCGGGCACCATCTGACGCAGCGCATCCTCGACGAGACGGACTGGAGCGTCTATGGGATGGACCTCTCCGATGACCGTCTGGGAAAGAACCTGCAAAATCCGCGGTTTCATTTCATCGAAGGGGATATTGCGATTAACCGGGAGTGGATCGAGTACCATGTCAAAAAATGCGATGTCGTGCTGCCGCTGGTCGCGATCGCGACGCCAAAACTGTACGTTGAGGACCCAATTGGTGTTTTTAATCTCGATTTCGAGATGAACCTCAATATCGTCAAGCAGTGCGTAAAGTATCATAAAAGGGTGCTTTTTCCTTCCACCTCAGAGGTTTACGGCGCCTGCCCCGATCGGGAATTCAAGGAGGATGAAAGCTACCTTGTGGTCGGCCCGATACAAAAAGAGCGCTGGATTTACTCCTGCTCGAAGCAACTTTTAGACCGGGTTATCTACGCGTATGGCACAAGGGGGCAGGTTGAATTTACCCTTTTTCGCCCCTTCAACTGGATCGGTCCCCGCCTTGATTCCCTTTACGCCGCGAAGGAGGGGAGTTCCCGGGTGGTGACGCAGTTCATCGCGGAGCTGATGCTGAAGCGGCCGATCTCGCTTGTTGACGGCGGCAGTCAGAAGCGCTGCTTCACTTACATAGATGACGGCATCTCCGCCCTGGTGAAGATCATCGCCAACAAGGACGATGTCTGCAAAAACGAGATCATCAACATCGGCAGTCCGGGCAATGAATGCTCTGTGCGGGAGCTGGCCTACAAGCTGAAGGAACTCTTTATGGAGCATCCGCGTCATCGTGACGACAAAACCTATTCGGAAATCATTGAAGTGTCCTCCGAGGATTTTTATGGGAAGGGATATCAGGACATAATCACCCGTACCCCGAGCATAGAAAAGGCGCGCCGGCTTTTAGACTGGACTCCTCAGATAAATCTGGATGATTCGCTGCGGATGACTTTGTATGCGTTTCTCGAAGAAAATGACAGGTAGGGAGCTTTGAATTTCTCCCGAAATGTTGTTAATTGTCATTCCCGTGAAAACGGGAATCTGGTCTTTTCGGGAACTTATAGATTCCCGCCTGCGCGGGAATGACAAAAGGGTATAGATTTTCAAAGCTCTCAGGTAGGGAGTTAGGCTGCTGGGGAGGGGAGGGGTTTTGTCCGGCATACTGGGTCTGAAAATCGATGTCGATACTTATCAGGGGATGAAGGAAGGGGTGCCTTGTCTTCTCGATATATTGAGAAAAAACAACCTGCCGGCGACTTTTTACTTAAGCATCGGCCCGGATGCCTCAGGTCGGGCCGTTCTGCAGCTTCTGAGAAACCCCCGTTTTTTGAAGAAAATGATCCGGACGCGCGCGGCGAGTCTTTACGGGTTTCGCACGGCCCTCTACGGAACGCTGCTGCCATCGCCAATGATTGCCCTTTCTTTTCCCGAGATCGTCCGGCGGATAAAGGCGGAAGGGCACGAGGTGCAGTTTCATGCCTGGGATCACCGGCGCTGGCAGGATGAGCTCTTCACGAAATCAGAGAGTTGGATACGGGAGTGGTTTAAGCGTGGCATCGCCGGTTTTGAGCGCCTGGTCGGAGAAAAACCGCAGTCATTCGGCGCCCCGGCTTGGCTGATCGATGACCGCGTGCTGTCAATTGTGGGCGGGCTTGGTTTTGAGTATCTAAGTTGCACAAGGGCGCGGGCGCCGTTTATCCACGAAGGGATAAATCTTGTTGAAATCCCGTCGGATATCCCCTGTTTCGAGGAGGTGGGGATGGCGGAGGGGACGCAAAAAATTCTGTCCGCGCTGGCCGAAGGCGGGATGCACGTCCTGCCGGTTCATGCCGAGGTCGAAGGCGGGATCATGGCCGATAATTTTATCGCCCTGATTGAAGCGATAAAAAAGATGGATTATCGCTTTGTCAGACTGGGCGAGATGATCTCCCTGCTGGATCGCGCTGAGCTTCCCCGCCGCCGGTTTCGCCTCGAACTTCTGCCGGGCCGCTCCGTTGCCTGCGCCGTCTGAGAGGCAGGTAAATTTAAGCAAATAGAGGTAATTGCAAAACCATTTGTCATTCCCGAAAGCGAAGCTTAATGTTCATAATATGGAGGCAATTGCAAAACCATTTGTCATTCCCGAATGTCTCTATCGGGAATATGGTTTTTCAGGCAGTTAGAACCAGATTCCCGCTCAGAATCGTTGCGGGAATGACAGAATGGGGAGTTTTGCAATTACCTCAATAGATGTTAAAAAAGATTGTAATTTTGCCTCGCAGTGTTATATGAGGCTCCGAGTTTTTTACAACTATAAATAGACGGGAGTCAAAACATGAAGGAATATAATCTTTTGGAAAAACTGGCCGAGGCGAGCCCCGGAATGGAGATCTGGTGGGACGCCTCGCCGCTGACCTATGAGAACTGGCGGCGCAAGCTCCTTGCTGAAACCCCTGCGGCGGATAAAGCGACGCTGGAGCGTCAGTTGACCAGACTGTTCAATCCCGCTCATCCGGAAGACTCGCTCGTTCGCGGCGTTACCACCAATCCGGCGATTTCCCTGCAGGCGATCAGCGAAGATCCGGGGTACTGGAAAGAGGTTGCCTTTGGGATGATCGCAAAAAAACCGGGAATAGACAAGGAATCCCTCTTCTGGCTGCTCTACAAGGAGGTTGTCAAACGGGGCTCCGACATGCTTTTGCCCCTTTTTGAAAAATCCGGTTACCGCGAAGGCTACCTTTCCGGACAGGTCGATCCGCGCAAGTCTTTTGACAAGGCGGCGATGATCTCCCAGGCAAAGGAGATTGCCGCCATCAACCCCAATGTCATGGTCAAAATTCCCGGTACGAAGGAAGGGTACGAGGTTCTGGAATTACTCACTTCCTGGGGTATTTCGACAAACAATACGCTGGCTTTTATCATGTCGCAGTTGATGGACGGCGCGAAAGCCGTGCAAAGGGGACTGGAAACCGCCCGGAAGAACAACGTCGATCTGACGAAGTGGCGCTCCGTGATCACCATGATGGAGGCGCGTTTCGGTGATCTGGGCGGATTGCGGGATTTCGCCCGCGCCGAGGGGATCGAGCTTTCCGAGGCCGAGGTCAGGCTTGCCGAAATGGCGATTCTCAAGAAGGCCTACCGCCTCTTTCACGAGGGAAACTATCCCAGCAAGCTTCTTTCCTGCTCGCTCCGGCTGGGGCCGACGGTTGACGGCAAGGCGCGCATCTGGCATCTCGAGGAAAAGGCCGGCGGCGGCATCGTCCTTACCTGTCCTCCGTCATTTATTGCCGATGTGATAAAGTTTGCCGATCAGGATGACATTGTTTTCGAAAAGGGCCGCATCGAAAAGGACATCCCGCAGGATGTGATGGAAAAGCTGCTCAAGGTTCCCTACTTTGCACGGGGATACGCGGAAGACGGCTACACTCGCGACGAGTACAAGGACCATCCCTCCCTCGTGAAGACCGCCGGACAGTTCAACAAGGCCACCGACGACATGGTGGAATTCTCCCGCAAATGCCTCGAGGAGTTTGCAAAGCGGTCGTAATTAGGCCAAAAATGTAATGGGGGTCAGAGTGACATTAGGCAATCTTACTCTGGCCCCTTCTTTCGCTGCTGTCCCTTGTCAATATCTTCCCAACATCATTCAAGATATTATTCCGAGCCAATTGCAAAACTCCCAACGCTGTCATTCCCGCGACGCTTCTGGGCGGGAAAACGAAGTTTAATGTTCATAATCCAGTTTTTAACTATTTGAAATCATGGATGCCCGACAAAAGCATTCGGGCATGACACGGAGTTTTGCAATTACCTCTTCCGTCATTATTTACTTTTTTACCAGCGTCCCCTTAATCGGTTAATCGAGTGATGCGCAGACCGTCAAATCTCGTAGAGCGCTTCATATAGGAATCGATATAACTGCATGACGGCACAACTTTGACATTCAGAGATTGTGCATGCGTTAAGGCAGTCTCCGCCAGCGCAGCGGCGACGCCCTGGCCTCGCATTGCGTCCGGCACAAAGGTGTGAGTAAACGTCCAAACGTTACCTGCCACCTGGTAGTCACAGACTGCCAGAGCGTCGCCACTGCTGTACTCAAACCTGCACTCCGCTTCGTTGTGAATAATATTCATAAAGTAAAGCCTCCTTCCACGAACAAATCTAATTATTCTCCGATTATCTTGACCAGAACCATTTTCCGCCTCCTGCCGTCAAACTCGCCATAGAAAATCTTTTCCCATGGGCCGAAGTCCAGCTTGCCCCCGGTGATGGCGATAACCACTTCCCGTCCCATCACCTGTCTTTTCAAATGAGCGTCCCCGTTGTCTTCTCCTGTCCGATTGTGCCGATATTGGGAAACAGGTTCATGCGGGGCGAGCTTTTCAAGCCAATCCTCATAGTCTTGATGCAGGCCGGATTCGTCGTCGTTTATGAAGACCGAGGCTGTGATATGCATGGCGTTCACAAGAATTAAACCATCCGTTACGCCGCTTGCCTCTATGCACTGTTCCACCTGTTCCGTAATGTTGACAAACCCTCTGCGGGCAGGGATGTTGAACCATAATTCTTTCCGGTAAGATTTCATAGATTTTCCGGCTCCAGTTATTTAACGTTTACAGTTCAATCGGCAGCAATCAGCCGTCGCGTTTACGCCGATGCAACGGCTTGTTGGCGGATTTATATCCAACTAATTATTTTAAGATGCGGTATTCTTGAAAATTCATCAATATCCCTGTAGATATAACTTCAATTCTTTTTATTATTTTATTCCAACGTTTGAGCTAACCGGCACGCAGCTTTTTCGCGCGTCCGGTTGAGTGCTTCGTTAGGCGCTGTGTTGCTCTTGTAATTTCGAGAAGAGATCTTAAGGCATCATTCACAGCAGCCGAGCTGGTAAATGCCTCGGCTATTTCCGGTTCGAGGATGGCTACGTTAGCTCCTTCCTCTATCAGCCGCTTGAAGTACTTGCCGCGAACGGCCTTTGAATAATCAAAATCATATTCGGGGCGTTGTTCCTCTATAGTTTTAGTTTTCATGTCTTTTCCTCTCCAACATAGTTGCAGGACGTGCACTGATAATTCGTATCGCATCTCGTCTTTCCGTGTACGATACAACGAAAAGACGTCCTTGAGATGAATAACCAACGGTAATGAATCTGTCTTCTTCAATGGAGTGGTCTGGATCAGCAAACGTTGCTGATAAGGGATCATAGAACACGGTAACAGCTTCTTCAAAAGAAATTGCGTGTTTTCTTATATTCTTTCTCTCTTTATCCTTGTCCCACTCAAATTTCATGATACCTTCCTGTGAAAGTCAGAGATATTTATTATACCAAGTAATCTCTATAAAATGGGGGAAGTGTCCCTATATTTAATATTTACCATTTTCTTGAAACTCACCAAATTTTTTCCCCTTCAGTGGTCGAAGATCAATAACAGCACCGAACTTTCTGAAAGAGGCAAGGAATCTCTCGAAGTCATTCCCCCAGTAGATCATTGCACAGGACATGGGAGCGCCCTTTCCACCATTCTGACCATTGACGAGGAACATAAGCCGTGTATCATAAAGGAAGCACACACCTGTTGCTGCACCAAAAACGTAATTCTTCCAGTATCCCGTATTTGTTGCCACGGGCACAAGCGCAAGAACCTCAGACTTGTGTTCTTTATATGCTACGGCACACCTACACAACCATTTATTGATTGATGTGCCATGTTTTTTGTTAATTCCGTATGGAGGATTCACATAGATACTGGGAAAATCCCAACTCTCTCGGAGTCCGTCATGCTTGGGAAGTCGGTATTCCGTTCGGGCATTTACAATCGAATACTCGTTTGAACAGGGGTCAAGGTCAATGCTCCCGCCAAAAAAATCGCGCACGGCATTGACATACTTCTCCGGTGTTCCCCATTCTTGGCTTAACGTGTTGAGTGTTCGACCTGCTGTCATCTGTGAATCTCCTGCCATTTCTTGTCTTCCATCGTTTCTCTCTCATGCCAACAGTAATTGGTACAATGTTAACAAGCAGTTCTATCAAATTAAAACGGTGATCATTTGGTTTATTTATCAAACACTTGCACCCCTGAATGTCAAGTCAAAATATTATGCTGTTTTTTAATATTTTCGGCTCGTTGTAATATCCGTGGCAGATTACTCTGTCCCCTTTCAGCCGAAGATTACAGTCAGGGAGTCGGGGCTGTCTATGGTGTAGTCGGCGCCGGCCTGGATGAGAATATCGCGGCTGTTTTTAGAGGCGGATGAAAGAAAAAGCGCGCCGATGGCGCGGTATTTCATTTTTGATGCCTTTGCGGCCTGCATGTCGTCGGGCATGTCGCCGACATAGAAGCGCTGGTCGAAAGAGGTGCCGAGCCGGTCAGACAGAAGGTCAATCATGAACGGGTTTGGTTTTTCCAGAGAAACACGAATATTATTCACACTGTAAAGCCGCTGTTCCTCCCTGATGCAGTCATCGTGGGTTACAACATCCCGGAAATACTTTCTGATGGCGAAGCGCTTCAGCGGGTGCTCCGCCTCCATTTTTGGTCTGCCGGTGGCGATGGCGAGGGTGTGACGCAGGGACAAATCTTGAAGAATCGCCGCGTTGACGAGGAGTGATTCGTTGTTTATCAGACCTTCATCCTTGCTGAATTCAGGCTCAAGGTCGTATGCCGACCGGAATAGGGTAGGGCCGAGATAGATTTCCTGAAACATCCGCTTGATGATGTTGCCGGTTTTCACATCGCCCCGGAAACACTGCTCCACGAAAGATGATTTTCCGCTCCTCTGAAAGGCGGCAAGATCCGTCAGCGGAGCGCTGGATTTGTGAAGAAAATCAGCCAGTTTTTGAGCATCATGGGCGCGGATGGCGTTTTTGTAGGACACGCTGTCTGCCGAGGGGGCGCCTCCGGGAGGAGATTCGAACAGCGTGAAAAGCAGGTCGATTGTCCGCGCCGTCAGCTCCCAGTCGTTGTTAAGTCCGCCTGTCTGCTTCAACCTGAGCAGTTCTTCAAGCGAAAACAGCGGGTCCGGCAATTTGTCGAAATTTTTTGCCCCCGCTAAAAACAGCCTCGCCGTTTTTCGGACCGCCTCCCGGTAGGAGCCGGAGACGTCAATAAGGACGCCGTCCATGTCAAACACAATTAATTTATTTGATTTCATAATATTGAAACAATTATTAAAGTGAAGCATCAGCAAATTGCCAAGGTAAATTCAATCTGCCTGCGTATTCATAAATCCCTGCCATTACCCTTTATTGAACTAAAACGAAAAAAGCCGCCGTGTTTGCGAGGTCGGCTGGCTTGAATTTTGGGCAATTTAAAACGCAAATAGCCGCTGTAAAACGGAAATAACCTTAAACTGGATTTCTGGATCAAGAGAGCCGAGTCTTTTTATAAGTCGCCTTTTGTCTATTGTCCGTAGCTGATCCAACACTATATGTCCTTTCCTGCTCTCAAATACGCAAGCTATTCTTGTTGGATATTCCTTCCCTGCCGTCGTCATCGGGGCAACTATGACGGTTTGGATATGCCGGTTCATTTCGTCCGGTGAAATAATCACACATGGTCGTGTTTTCTTAATTTCAGAACCAACAGTAGGATCAAGATTGATTAAGAGCCTATCCGTAAATAACATTGGTTCTTTTTATTTTTCTCCAGCAGATAATGGAGAACGCTAATTGTATCAGAGCGATATAACTACCGGACAGCTTTTCATAACGCACCAGAAGCTTCCGGAA
>JALNYO010000010.1:0-355 GCA_023229765.1 Syntrophales bacterium
TTTGCCGGTACGGCTTTCTACATATTCAAACGTGATTTTGCCGTCTTGATTGGCGACGATACTGTTTTCACCGATGACGCCCCGATACAGGTAGCGCGACAGGTATTTCAAGGCGGACAGCCCTTTTCCGGCGCAGATGCAGTTGACGACCCATTTTCGAGGCACTGACTCAGGTACGCTGAGACCGGCCTTGGTCAATGCCTCCAGAAAGCGGGCACGAAACACCTTGGCCAGGGCAAATTCATTGAACAGGTACTTGCTTTTTTTCTTTTTCCATTGTTTTTTGGATTTATCGACGCCGCCGCCCGGCACCACGACATGAATGTGTGGATGATAATCCAGGCGTCGGCTATGC
>JALNYO010000010.1:365-114822 GCA_023229765.1 Syntrophales bacterium
CTATGCGTATGCAGCACTGCGGTCATGCCGATGTCGGCGCCAAGATTTTTGGGATTTAAGCCAAAATCTTTCAGGGTGCTGGAAGCGCATGCAAAAAGAAGGTCATAAATGCGGTTTTGGTTATCCCACGCCAGGAGTCTCATCTCATAGGGAAGCGTAAAGGTAACCATGAAGTATTCAACCGGTAAGAGCTTGTCATGTTGGCGATCGAGCCAAAGGGAAGTCTCATGATTCTGGCATTGTGGGCAGTTGCGGTGCCCGCAGGAACGGGGCCGCCATGTGGTGTAACCGCAGTCAGTGCACTGCACGAGCATCTGCCCGGCTTGCGGTGTCCGGCATCGGCTGATCGCTGCGATTGCGTAAAGATGGCTGGGTAAAAGCCGTGAGCCGTATTTAGCCTGAAAGGCATCGTGATATTGGTCGAGGATAGAGGCGATGTGCATGATCATATCCTCCTTAAATCGACGTGGAGGGTATTGATCAGCCCGTTGATGGTGGCAAATGCATTTTGTTCGGCAGTGTCGGTTAAATGTGCGTAGCGTACTGTAGTGGTGGGGCTGCTGTGACCGAGCAGGGCCTGGATATGGCGAAGACTTAAGCCATTTTCAAGCAGATGGGTTGCGAAGGCGTGCCTCAGGGAGTGAATCGAGACTTTTTTTTAATGCCGCACTGCTTCACCACGGCTTTCATGGCAGCTTGGGCGCCGCCGCGATCCATGTGCGTGGTAGCGTTGCGAATCCGCTCGGGTGAACCAACGGCATTGGGGAATAACCAGCAGAGGTTGCGATGTTTGCGCCACAAGGCGCGCAATCCTTGATAGGTCAGATCCGGCAATGGGACGAAACGATCCTTGAGTCCCTTACCGCGGCGGATATGAACCAGTTTGCGCTTAGAGTCGATATCGCCTACTTGCAAGGCCAGGGTCTCGGAGAGGCGCAAACCCATGGAATAGGTTGCCAGCAGAAAGACCCGGTAGCGCATATTACGGGTTGCGCCGATCAGTCGCTCAACTTCGGCGACGGTGAGAATATCGGGCAGTGAACATACTTTGGGGGCTTTGACGATATTAACCCACTGCCAGTCTTGTTTAAGGACATGTTTCCAGAAAAACATCAGGCCATTGCGGTCAACTTTGACGGTACTCCAGGAATGGGACTTGACAAGGTCGGAAAAATATTGTTCTCGTTGCTCCGGGGTCAATTGATCGGGACAACAATCGAATTGTTCACTCATCCGGCGCACGGCGCGCGCGTAGGCATCAATGGTCTTTTGACTTTTGCCCTGGAGCTTGAGCATGCGCAGATGATGTTGATAAAGTTCGTTAAATCGATTCGTTTCCGTTTGATTCATGGTATACCTCCCTTGTTTTTATGGCACCCGGAATTGGGCAACGCTGGGAGTTATACACTTATTTAAAATGTTTTTCCGCCGCGTAGCGGCTTCGTCCAACCATCGGCTGCACTGGATCGCCGAAAAAGCCGGCTCCCAGTGAGCCGTATGTTGGATTAAAAGGAATAAAATGGAATTGGCAATTAGCATATTATTAGGTTTCATATTCGGCGTAATTGCTTGTTGGGTATTCTGGCTGTATCTCCGCTGGCAGCGACCTAAAGTAGCGATTGCTAGTAAAGTCTCTATGACGAAAGACGCAGCGACAGGAAAGCATATAGTCCGGTTTAAAATTCTAAATAAGGGGAAGAACCAAGTAATTGGCATAACGTTTAAGGCCTGGGTCTGTGATCTTCTAGAAGTGCCTGGCGGTAAGATTTCAAGGGCGCTATATATATTTCCAATCTCCAATTCCGAAACCGCTACGCTTACTCCTGAGAGGCAAACGTCCCGTCCTTGGGGGCTTACACCAGAACAGATATATCGATCTGAACCAGAATTTGATGTTATGGAATTACTATCGCATTCAAATCAAAGAATACTTGTAACTCTGAGAGTCTCGGACGCTGTGAGCGGTACAACTGTTGTTCAGCAAGTAACATATTGTAAAGAAGATGTTATTGATGGTCATTTTGAATTTGGAGAATCCTTAGAAATTGTCCCGACATCTACTGAACGCAAATAAACATCCAACAAAATCAATACAGCCGATCGCTGCGCTCCGGCTGATTTTTTCGTTATCTAAAGAATAATTGAACCAACAACAAACAAAAGGAGAAACAAAATGGATGTAACTATTAATACAGGAATTAATTTAGTAAACTTACAACACACTTTCCCCAATAATGTAAGTGGTACAATTAGTTTAGACATTGAATTCCAAGTTAATTTTGAAACTTCCGCCATTGTTAATCTTGTCCTAACTGTAGATAATGGAAAAGTTACAAAATCTACCTCTGTTTTGAAACCCTAACTTTTGTTGTCTTAATTTTTTTACCATCAACAAAAATGGGGATTATTAGCTTAAACTTTTTAATGTTTTTCTCCTTCATGTAAATTGCCTCCTTATGTTAAAAGTATGTTAAAAAGATAGATAACCAATCACTACAGCGAACAGGCAAAAGCGCCTGCCGCTGACCTCCGGCGTTAGGGACACTAATCAGATTTTAAGGAGTGACTATGCCTTTTGAAAATCCATTAAAAGAGGAGCAGTATAAAGAAAGGCTCCATGCTAGAGATGAAGATGTGCGCGGAGATTACTTTAGAGATCAAACAGCTATAATTCATTCGATGCCATATCGGAGGCTAAAACACAAAACGCAGGTATATTTCTCACCCAATAATGATCACATCTGTACTAGGATTGAGCATTCCTTACATGTAGCCACTATTGCGGCAACGATATCAAAAGGTTTGGGTTTGAATGCAGATATGGCCTACGCAATTGGCTTGGGACATGATCTAGGTCATGCTCCTTTTGGGCATGCGGGCGAAACTGCTTTGAACTCAAAATGTAAGGATATCGGTGGCTTTATTCATGAAATACATGGGTTAAGAGTTGCTGATGTCCTTGGTAGCAGAGGAGTAGGTTTAAACCTTACATATGGTGTGCGAGACGGTATAATTTGTCATTGTGGTGAGGCACCAGATCAAAAAATACAACCAAGATCCGAAGTATTGGATCTTATCAATATCAAAAAGAGGGATAAATTGCCTTCAAGCTGGGAAGGCTGTATCACTCGTATGGCAGATCGTATCGCATATTTAGGAAGGGACTTAGAAGATTCAATTGATGGCGGTTTTTTAGAAAAGAAAGAGATACCAGAAATCATACAGAATGAATTGGGAGAATCAAACGGGGAAATTATTGATAATTTGGTGGTTGATGTAATAACAAATTCAAAAAAGGAAGAGCAAATAGCTTTCTCAGATTCGAAGTACAAAGTTTTGTTGGAACTGTATAAATTTAGTGTTGCTAGAATATATTCTAATGAAAAAATCACAAGATATGGAAAATATTGTGAGAGAATAATAACTGAGATTTTTGATTATCTACTCAATCTTTACGATAAATGGGATTCTAATATTCAATCTTATTATAATAGCCCATGTCCTCTTGATGTAAGGTTTGGGTGGTATTTGGAAAAGATGGAAAAGATATATGATGAGGAGAGGGCTGGTGCAACTATAATAGTTCGAGATTACGTTGCCGGCATGACAGACCTATATGCCCTAAAATGTATGAAAGAAATATCTTTGCCAGAGGAATTATCTTTCGATAGAAAATTATCAATGTCCAACAAGGCTAATACAGCCGACGCAAAGACACGCGGCTGATTAGCAGCGTTAAACAGGACAAATGAAAATTAAATATAATGTAATTTTACTCGGGTTAGTTAGTTTTTTTGCGGATTTAAGCACGGAGATGGTTTATCCATTGCTCCCTCTGTATCTGACGACAGTGTTCGGTGCAACACCCGCCCTTGTCGGCGTGATCGAAGGAATTGCGGAAAGCCTTGCGAGCATCCTTAAAGTATTCAGCGGTTATATTACAGACAAGTACCAGAAGAAAAAGCCCATTGCATTTTTCGGTTACGCAGCCGGTCTGGTGTACAAGCTGGCTCTTGTCATTGCCGGTTCCTGGCAGGGTATCCTTGCAGCGCGGATGATAGACCGTTTTGGTAAAGGCGTACGGACAGCACCTCGTGACGTACTTGTGAGCGAAAGCTGTGACTCAGATAAACTTGGACATTCGTTCGGTATTCATAAAGCGCTGGACATGGCCGGTTCTGCTGCCGGAATACTGATAGCTTTCTTCATCATGATGACATGGAAGGGAGAGTACGCCTACAAACAACTATTCCTGCTTTCGTGCATTCCGGCAATTGCTTCGCTTGTCATGTTTATCTTTATCAAAGAAACAGGGGAATCATGTGAAGCCAGGGAACCGCTTCATGTTTTCCACGGGCTAAAGAATCTTGATAAGCGTTTAAAACTTTATCTTGTAGTTGTCTTCGTATTTACACTCGGGAACTCATCGAATGCCTTCCTGCTCCTCAAGGCCGGGAACGTGGGCTTCGATCCTGCATCTATAGTGCTTCTCTACTTCGTATATAACATGGTATCGTCACTGTTCGCCATACCGTTCGGCAAGAGATCAGACCGCATCGGGCGGAAACATCTATTAGTTGCCGGTTACCTGACTTTCGCGCTTGTATATGCCGGCTTTGCCTGGGCTCCGAATAAGACAATCATAGTCGCCGCATTCGCGTTATACGGAATATTCACCGCGATGACGGCAGGTGTCGAACGTGCCTTTGTTTCAGAAATCGCACCAAAAGAATTGAAAGGAACCATGCTCGGTCTTCATTCAACGATTGTGGGAATTGCACTCCTTCCGGCAAGTATCATAGCCGGACTTCTCTGGAATACATTCGGCTCTGTGGTTCCTTTCGCGTTAGGGGCAAGCCTCTCACTTTTATCAGCGCTGATACTCGCTTTCGGATTGCCACAAAAAGCGGGTAAAGGAAATAAAAGCGTTTAACAAATCAGGTAGGAACATAAAGTGAAAAAACTCTTACTCATTTTTATCGTTGTTATAGCAGTCTACGGATTCGCACAAAAAGCACCAAAGTTCTTTTCTATTGGTACGTCTTTTGGTTCTGAAATTTCTACGAGTGACCTATCTATTGAGAAGGCTTTCAAAAATAACCAAAGTAACATTCAAGTTGGCGGTTCAGGTAAAGTAGTAAAAATTTTGCCAGATGACATAAAAGGCAGTCGGCACCAAAAATTTATTATTGAGCTAAATTCCGGCCAAACTCTTTTAATTGCGCATAATATTGATATTGCACCAAGAATTGGCACTCTTAACGTAGGCGATCATATTAACTTCTATGGCGAATACGAATGGAACTCTAAAGGTGGGGTGGTACATTGGACCCACCATGACCCCAGCGGTCGTCATGAGGGTGGTTGGTTAAATCATGGTGGGAAAATATATCAATAATCGTGTAACAAATCACTACACTGGATTTTTACTCCGCTGCGCTCCGTAAAAACCAGCGAGCTCAATCGTTAGCAATAAAAAAAGTACTTGACCTATTAAGCATTTAAGACCTAAAATATGACCATAATTTATCTCGTCATTTAAAATCAACTATGGTGCAAACATGAAAACCGTTCTAGCAAATTGCTCAGCAAGTATCTCCGAATTAAAAAAGAATCCGAGTGCCCTTATTGACCTGGCAGAGGGCGAACCAATAGCCATTCTCAATCATAACAGACCGACGGCATATCTCATTCCGGCTGAAACTTATGAGCAACTTATGGAAAAAATCGAGGACTATCAACTGGGTCTGATTGTAAAAGAAAGGCAAAATGAAAAAATTTCTGCCATTGAAGTGAAAGTTGATGAATTATAAATACAAGCTCAAATTTATTCCCACAGCCCTAAAGGAATGGGAAAAACTCGACGGCTCCATTCAGTCACAATTTAAGAAAAAATTAAAAGAACGTCTCCAAGAGCCACATATCAAAGCGAGCCAGCTTTCAGGCTTTGAGAACCACTATAAAATAAAATTGAGAGCAAGCGGATATCGCCTTGTTTATGAGGTAATCGACCAAGAAATATGTGTTATGGTTATTGCAGTTGGGAAAAGAGACAAAGGCGAAGTTTACAGGCAAGCTCAACAAAGAACCAAAAAATAATGAAAAATTGCTAACGAGGCAATCCAGCGGATCGCCGGGTTGCACCCGGCTCCCGCTGATTTTTTCGTTGGGCGCAAGACATAAACAGATTATATTGCACTATAGGCAATGGAGAACTCATTGAAAACTATTCATAAAATAATAAACGGCGACAGCCGACAAATGAACTGCCTATCCGACAAATCAATTCATTTGGTAATCACATCCCCGCCATACTGGCAATTAAAAGACTATGGGACTGAAGATCAAATCGGTTATCACGAAAGTTATGAAAGTTATATCAATAATCTGAACCTCGTCTGGAAGGAGTGCCATCGGGTATTACACCCCGGCTGCCGACTTTGCATCAATATCGGAGACCAGTTCGCCCGGGCAGTTTATTATGGGCGGTATAAAGTGATCCCAATAAGAACCGAAATAATTAAATTTTGTGAAATCTTAGGGTTCGACTATATGGGGGCCGTCATCTGGCAGAAAGTCACCACCTGCAATACGACCGGCGGCGCCACGATAATGGGCAGTTTTCCATATCCCCGAAATGGCATTTTGAAGCTCGATTATGAATTTATTCTGCTTTTCAAGAAACAAGGCATTGCGCCAGCGCCGACTAAGGAACAAAAAGAGTATTCAATAATAACAAAAGACGACTGGAATACTTTTTTTTCGGGACATTGGTACTTTGCAGGGGCAAAGCAGGACGGACACATTGCCATGTTTCCGGAAGAGTTGCCTGCCCGCCTGATAAAGATGTTTTCTTTTTCCGGTGAGACGGTTTTGGACCCGTTCCTCGGCAGTGGGACAACTGCACTTGCCGCCCGAAATCTATGTCGTAATTCTGTCGGCTATGAAATCAATTCGGCCTTTCTTCCAATAATTAAAAATAGGCTGAATGTGGGGCAATCCGATATTGCATCTACCGAATACGTATTTCTCAAGGATAGCGTTAAAAACAACCTGAATCAGGAAATCGAAAAGCTCCCCTATATCTTCAAAGACCCTCACAAACTCGATAAGAAGATGGACCCGAAGAAGCTTCTATTCGGTTCAAAAATTGATAAAGACAGCGGTGAAAGAGAAGTTTACTATTCCGTAAAAGAAGTAATCAGTCCGGAGTTGTTGAAGCTGGATAATGATTTGTCTGTTCGCCTTATCGGTGTAAAAGAAAACGGGGCGACCAATGGACAGGCGATCAGATTTCTTATCGAAAAAACAAGGAGCCAAAAAGTATTTATAAAGTTCGACAATCAGAAATATGATGAAGGGAACAACCTTCTTTGTTATCTATATCTGCAGAACAAGACTTTTATCAATGCCCATATAATCAAGGAAGGTTTGGTTGACGTTGACAGTTTAACTGACTTTAAATACAAAGATAAATTTCTAAACCTGCAGAGGCATTAAATGGTAAAAAAACAAAGATATTCCATGGAATTTGGCAAAAAGGAAAAAGTCCTGAACTATGCCAACCAAACTTACCAGTTATCAAGGCCCAATAAAGTCGGAGTGGTGAGGGCCCTTATTAGGGAATGCCAGCCAAAAACAATTCAAGAATGGGAACGATGGTATTTTGAAAACGCATATACAGTCTCAAAGGCGCCGACCAAAATTTCCCCAGAGTCTTTGCGGGAACTTGGCGAATGGCTTTACGAGAAAATAACAGAAGTAGTTATTCCTGAATGGCAAGCGGCCTTCAGTTAACTGACGCTTCAGGATTGCATTGATTACATTTACAATCTTACCGTCAATAGGACATTTGACGGTTTCCTTCGGGAAAAGTCTGTTGTTAATGACGGATTAGCCAAAATATTTCCAGACATAATTTTTGAGGAATCAGATTCTGAACTTGACCACGCGGGCGACATCGACTATGTGGCAAAAGTTGATAATAGAGCATTTGGAATTCAAATCAAGCCATTGACAGCGAAAGCAAACTTCGGCAATTATTCTCCAACTGAAAGAATGAAAAACAGTTTCGCAGGATTTGAAGAGCAATACGGCGGCAAAGTATTTATAGTCTTCAGCTTGGATGGAGAAATCGGGAATATAGAAGTGATTGAACAGATTCGAAAGGAAATAGAACGACTGAAGAAATAAATACCCGCCCGACAAATCGCTTAGAACGGACGTGGCGGAACTGCCGCCACGCCGCTTAGCTCAAGCGTTGGGCAAGGAGAGGAGCGTGTGCGCACATGAGAAAAATGCAGATCAGTAAAGTGTTTACGTTGATCGAATCTGGTCCAGTTGTTCTTGTTACGACACATGACGGGAAGAAGAACAATATAATGACGATCTCGTGGACAATGGTGGTGGACTTTACGCCGATATTTGCCATGACCACTGGTTCCTGGAACTATTCCTTTGCTGCTCTTAGTAAAACGAAGGAGTGTGTTATTGCAATTCCCACTGTTGACATGCTTGATAAGATCGTTGGAGTGGGAACATGTTCCGGCGCTGATACAGACAAATTTGAAAAGTTCATGCTGACCCCTGTGAAGGGAAAGCATGTCGAAGCGCCCTTGATAAAAGAATGCATGGCGAATATCGAGTGCAAAGTTGTCGACATCGTCAAGAAGCACAATATCGTCGTCCTCGAAGGCATTGCGGCGTACTTTGATAATTCACGAAAGGAGAAGCGAACTGTTCACGCAGTTGGCGATGGAACTTTTATCGTGGATGGGCGTAAGTTGGACCGAAAGGAAATGATGCACTCAAAAATCCCAGATGGTCTACTCTGCCTGGATTAATTTTGTTGACAGACTTACCACCTTTTTTATATGCTCAACATGTACGAAAATAATCCTTCTTCATTCGGAGGAGGTAACTGAGGAGTGTCTATTATGACTTATCTTAAAATGTTCACCGCTTGCGCTTTGGTTTTGGCAGCTTTGGTGTTTCCTGCTTCGGGAGTGATGGCCGCCGATGATTCCATGGTTTTACTGTATAATGATGGGGCTACCCAAAGAATTAGAGTTGAATTAGATAGACCGTCCAAATCGATAAAGCAGATTGAATTCCAGAAAGGCAGAAGGGTGTTCGTTAGCGAAGGCCGAGGGGGTGACCACGACGACTGGAAGGATGCCCGCATAAATGTTATCTCTGCTACCTACGGAAAGAACTGCAGAGCTCCTTACGGGAATGTGACCAATCAACTTGCCGAGGTCTGTAATGGAAAATCAACGTGCGAGTACATAATTGATTATAGAGTTTTAGGTGATCCGGCAACTGGTTGCGCGAAGGATTACTTTGCCGAGTGGCAATGTGGACGTGATCAAAAGAAGAACGGCATAAGGGTCCGTGCTGAGGCGGGGGGAGGCACGAGGATAGAACTGAGGTGCCCGCCGATCAGGTAGTGCAGGGAGCGCTTTCATCCACGAGCTCACGCCTGTAATCCGCGACGATTTTTTGACAGGTTAGTTAATCCCAAAACTTTTTGTTCCGGATCTTCGAGTCAAGGACAGCGCATGGTGAAATTTGAGCATTGGCTGTCGCATATTTCCACCGATAATCGATAAAATTTGATAAAATTGATTTCTTTTTTTTGTATTTGCAATCATGGCCACCGTTCCCGATGGGTCCGTTCAGATCAATCAATTTGAAAATATCGCTGCAAAGACTGACGAGCTCGTCAAAAATGACCGGTCAAAAGATCGCAAACCAGACGAGGACAAGGGCGATACGGTAAATGCCAAAGAGGATGAGCGTATGGTTCCGTACGAAGCGGATCAGAAATTTGATGCTCGCCAAAGCGACGATAAAGGAGGTCAAAAACCCGACTGCCAGGTAATTGAGCTGCGAGACGGAGAAGACGGCGCCGTTTTTATACAGGTCATAAACCGTTACGGCCAGCATCGATTAGTGACTTAATCCCAAAAACCTGATATAAAAAACAAGCAAATTTTCATGTATGGCGAAAACTATTTGTATATTGAGTTGTTACACATTCCTTTGCCGGTGGTAATTTTCTGGTCATGGGGTTGCGGGCGTCATCCCGCCTTAGATAAATGTTGCCGTGTAATAGCGAAGGACGGTATTGGGCCGGATCTATATAATCCCTTGTTCCTGGCGACTGCGTCGTCAGGAATCGCGGCGCTCACTTCGTTCGGCCTTGTCCCGTCGCCTTGCGCCGGAACAAGGCACTTCACCTGTCGGCTCAGCCGTCGAACCTGCGGTTCGCCGCCTGCTCCGCAGGTGAGCGCCGCGAATGGCGATTGGCAGAAGGGAGCGGGGTTTGATAAAATGGAGTTGAAGTTAGCGATGCCCAGGGAGATAAGCTGTCGGATAACGCGCACTTTGCTCATGTATGTCCGGGATGTCAACAAGTCACTGGGAAACCTCCTGGACGGTCTGGAACTGGATGAAAAATATCTCTCCGATACAAACAACTGGGTCTCCCATCAATTCCTGCACATCCTCTACGCTCGGATGATAGACATCCTCGGGGATAAGAACCCGGTGTACAAAATGGCGCTGGCCTCAAAAAAATTCCAATCCCTGGGCCTTCTGGACTGGATTGCCCGGCTCATCGGCAATCCGAAACTAATCTACACGCAGGCCCCCAAGTACAACAAACTCCTTAAAGCCAACGGTGATGTTTATATCCATGAAGTTGGCGATTCCTGTGTTGTTTTGGAAGACCGATACCATGACAGCGCGCAAAAAACCCGTCATGACTGCGACTACACCCGGGGGGTTCTGGCCGGCATCCCTACCATATTTGGCATGCCCCTGGCTGATGTCGAGGAAATCGAATGTCAGGTGACGTCGGGAAAATATGGGGACAGAATCTGGCCTGACAAGCCGGTGTACGGCAGCAAGGGATGTCTCTACCGGGTAAGCTGGGCGTCAAAAGACCTGCCGCCCCTCTGGAAGCGCATATTTCAGCGATACAATGTTTACCGAAAAGCGATCGATGATCTCCAGGAGACAAACCTGGCGATTCAGGAAAAATACGATGAAGTAAGAAAACTGGCACTGGAACTGGAGACGGCCAACAACAGTCTTAGAGAATCAAAGCAGCAGTTGGAGAGCTATATGGCTGAATTGCAGTCTTCAGAACTCAGATATCGCCTCCTTGCCGAAAATGTGACGGATACGATCTGGACAATGAGTCTCGACACCTTGCAGTTTACCTATGTCAGCCCTTCGGTGCAGGGGATGCGAGGCTATTCGGTGGAGGAGGCACAGGCAATGCCTATCGAAGCAACCCTGGTGCCGGAATCCTTAGAGAGAGTCTCCCGGCTGCTGGCCGAGGAGCTGGCAAAAGAGACTGCGGGCCATTATGATCCCAATCGATCCGTAAGTCTTGAATTGTTGCAAAATTGTAAAGATGGCCCAAGCAGTTGGGCGGAGGTGCGGGTATCATTTTTGAGAGATGGAGCAGGAAAGGCTGTTGGGCTGCTGGGCGTAACCCGTGACATTTCGGAAAGGAAACGGTCTGAACAGCTCTATCAGGCAAAAATCGCTGCAGAGGCTGCGAATGCCGCAAAAAGTAAATTCCTCGCGAATATGAGTCACGAACTCAGAACGCCGCTGAACCACATCATGGGATTCACCGAGTTGCTGCTGGGGGGAAATTTCGGCGACCTGAACAGCACACAGGAAGAATACCTTACGGATGTTTATCAAAGCAGCCAGCACCTGCTCTTTTTAGTCAACGATATTCTCGACGTATCCAAGGTTGAGGCCGGCAAGCTCGAGCTGAATCCCACCGGAATAAACGTAAAAGACCTGCTGGAACAAAGTGCTAAAATCATTATTGATAAAACGCCGCATCGTCATATTCATTTGTCGGTAGAAATAGACCAAATTCCCGAAACGATAACCGGCGACTTATTCCGATTGAAACAGGTTATTTACAACCTCTTATCAAATGCCGTCAAATTTACCGATGATGGCGGCAATATTTATCTCAGGACAAGAATTGCCGCTCAAGAGGGGCAAAATCAAGCAGTGGAAAAATCTGTTCGCCGTGAACTGGAAATAAGCGTGGCTGATACCGGCATAGGCATCCGGAAAGAGGATATAGAGAAAATTTTCGTGCCTTTTTCCCAATTAAAAAGTCCGTTGAGCAGCAAGTATCCCGGAACGGGTTTGGGATTGAGCATTACCAGGAACTTGGTTGAAATGCACGGTGGCAGGATTTGGGTGGAAAGTGAGGGTCTGGGAAAGGGCTCAACTTTTCGCTTTACCCTGCCGCTTCAATGAAGCCATCGATAAACATATTAACGGTAAAACGGCAAAAATTTAATGCCCGTAAGCTTGCTCTTTATCCGCATGTTCATTGAAATAATTGGCGATGGTGTCCAATAATCCCTTTACGGAAAATGGTTTTACGATATAACCGACAAGCCCTGAATCGATTGCTTTTTCTTTGTCGCTTTCCATCGCAAAGCCGGTTAAAGCGAAAATGGGAATGTCTTTTAATTCCTGGTCATTCTTGATGATCCTGGCAGCGCTCAAGCCGTCCATGCCCGGAAGCTGAATATCCATAAGAATGAGATCCGGATGATGTTCCCTTACCAGACGAAGTCCGGTTTCCGCGTCCTCTGCCTCCAGTATCTGATAATCTCCCGTCTGGAGAACAGCCCGCATGAGTTTCATGTTCATTGCGTTGTCTTCTACTACCAGGATGGTTTTCTCTCCCATAGTGCGGCCTCCTTATAATTACTCGGAAAGTTTATAAATACTCGGTCTTATTAATCTAGCTTATCCCTCCTATTGTCAAGCCAAAAAATATAACACTTACCGGCAAACCGGGCAGAGCAATCAGCGGGCTTGGCGCCTTTGGTTATGATAACCGAAAATTGACCAGGTAAGGGGAGTAGTGATAACCCAAAATTGACCACCCAAATGGCTCACTTTGAAAAGACCGTTGACAGCAAATACTGGTTGGAATCGATCCGCTCCGATTTGTAGCCATAAAAGCGCCGGAGCATTTGTTCCATCTGATTCTGAAGTTTGGTTAACTGCCACCTGGGTAATTTTTCGAGCTTACGGGTGAGCTCCGCAATATGGGCATCCTTCTGCACGGTGATTTCGAGGAGCTGTAATTTTTTTTGCGTGATGAGCTCCATGGCCTGTGAGAGTGTCGATATCATTTTTGTATTTATAGCACATAAGATATGTTATATTAGTAATTTATGTTAATATTGGACATCTTTTCCCCACTTTTTTCGGCACGCCCCCGCCAGTAGCATGGACAAATCCCGCCGCTCGATGAGGCCATCAGCAGGGCATATTTTGGGTAGAGTGAAATGGCCCCGCTCCAGGCGTTTGTCCCAGAGGGCAAGG
This sequence comes from Syntrophales bacterium, assembly GCA_023229765.1. Taxonomy (NCBI): domain Bacteria; kingdom Pseudomonadati; phylum Thermodesulfobacteriota; class Syntrophia; order Syntrophales; species Syntrophales bacterium. The sequence continues at coordinate 13,755 of JALNYO010000010.1, forward strand.
CCGTCCCGATCCCAGTAGCGGAACTTGACCATCCCGCGGGTGCGGTTGACAAAGACGAACAGGGAACCGGACAGGGGGTCTTCATCCGGATCGGAACGGACAATGCCACACAGATCTTCGAATGATTTGCGTATGTCGCAGACACCGCGGAACAGATAGATGCGGGTGGCCGACGTCGTGCCGAACATCGCAAGCCACCGTTCAGCGTTTCAACGACAAGGCGCAGGGTTGTCAGGGATAATTTCGGGGATGAGGCGGCCAGGCTGCCTCATCCCCGAATCTTGAATCCATTCTTTTTATTTGGTTTCAAAGACGGCTTCTGCAGATTTTCCTAATACAAACTCCAACTCCTCTTCCGTGAACTTAATATCGGTTTTCGGTTCTTTGATGGCGCTCACCCACTCCGCTTCTGGAGTCATAACGTTCGGATTAGGAAACCCGCTGCCAAACAGAATCTTTTCGGGCCCCACACTATCGATTGCCTCTCTCAACCATTGATAAAAATTGTCAGGGTTTAAGCGCCAGAACCCCTGGTACTCCGAAAAATCTAAATAGACATTGGGTATTACGGCAGCCTCGATCGCTTCACGCCTGTATATTCTTGTACCTGCGTGGCCAATCACAATCTTGAGTTCAGGGTATCTGAGGGCTGTATTGGCGATAATCACAGGATGATTGTAGTCCCAATGGGCGATTTCCTTTCCTGAGTGAATGATCATCGGCACTCCCCAGTCGATGCATTTTTCATAAATGGGGAAGCAAATCGGATCATCAGGGCGAAATCCGGAGGGCGGCATGAAGTAAAAGCCTCTCATCCCCCAATCTTCAATGGCCTCTTTCGCGAGGTCAAGAGCATTTCCGCGTCTGGGATCAAGTGCACAAACCGGAATGAACCGCCCCTTATGTTTCTTTGCGGCATCGGCATGGGCTTTATTCTGCTCTCTTACGGGAACTTTTGGCTCTCCCGTGATAGCAGCCCAATCCACAGCGAAAATGACTCCCTTATCAACCCCTGCCTTATCCATCATTTCAACCACATGATCGCCTTCGGGATCAACCACCGACGGCTCCATTTTCATCAACATATCCCGGAAATCGGTAGCAGTCTTTTTTGTACGATGCACCCGGTTATACTCAGTAATGTACATCGTCCAGACAAACTTTAAATACTTGCTTCTTACCCAGCCAGGTCCACTCAAGTGCATATGTGCATCAATAATCATTTTTTCCTCCTTATATTCTTCTAATAATGAGTCAATCCCGAAACCATTCCTGTAAACACCTCACTAACTAAAACAAAAAGGCCTCTCTAAATCCATCTATTCCGATGATCGGCTACTTCTTGTCAATCTATTCTTAAAATATCACCACTATTATACAGATTTTAAGGCTTACCCTTTTCGAAAAAAACCATTGTATTGAGTACTTTAAAACGGAAAATCCCCTATTCAGGTGGACTGCCCCAGCGGCCAGCTGAATCTATTAGATTAGCCTTGGGACAGCAGTGATAAATTATCTCCTTTCATCTCCTTAAATTTTGCTTTATTGCATTCCGTATCCAAACTGATACTTTCCCTTTAAATTCGCAATGAGGCTTTCCGACCCTCATTAAGTTTAACGCATGAATAATAGCGATGCAGCGCTCACAACCAGCACTCTATTGGCATCGTTGAAGCTCTCAGGCCGAAACGTAATTAAGCTTCTTTTTAATATCGTCCACTAATGAGCTTTTGTCCAGTTTTTCCGCCTTCGTGAACGGCATTTCCGCTATGAATTCAATTCTTTCAGGGAATTGTAGGACAGACGCCTTTCTTTCTTTCAAGTACGCAATGATCTGATCGAATGTTAGATCGGCCCCTTGCCTGGGTTGAATATAGGCGCAAACCCTCTCGCCCATCACCGGATCAGGCATGGGAATCACTGCAACAACGGCAACCCCGGGGTGACCAACGAGCAGGCTTTCGATTTCGGTAGCGCTGATGCTTTCGCCGCCCCGGTTAATCATCTCCTTGAGACGCCCGGTGATCGTAACGTTTCCTGATTCGTCAATCCTGGCAACATCGCCTGTTCCAAACCATCCCTCTTCATTAAAAGCCCTTTTATTCTCTTCGGGCGCCTTATAGTAGCCGGTGAACACGCCCGGCCCTTTGATGAGCAGCTCTCCGGAAGTATTCGGAGGAAGTTCTTTGCCGGTTGCATCAACTACCCTATAACTATCATAGGGGCAAGTGGGTCTGCCAACAGTGTGGAGGGAAATCTGGGGATCATCATCGGAACGGGTTATCGTGGACTGACCCTCTGTGCCGCCATAACCGTTAAAAAAGACAACCCCGAGCTTTTCCCGCACCCCTTTGATGATCTCCGGCATGCTCACCCCGCCCCCGCAATGCATCTTTTTTAACGAACTTAAGTCATAATCCTTGAGACACTCGGAATCGATTAATCTTTTGGCCAAGGTAGGAACCCAGACAATTGCGGTCGCTTTCTCCTGTTGAATCTTTTGGCATACATCCTCCATGCCCAGGGAATCCAAAAAGACCATTTTTCCAAAAGTGAAAATACTCCCGCCGAGGCCCTTGGTGAATGTCAGGTCATGCCCGATTGGACCTGCAAGCAGGCAGGTGTCATGAACATCCATTTCCCATGCTCTGGCCGCGTATTCGATGCCGCAGATCAGGCTGTTATGGGTGCGGGGAACGACTTTAGGCAAACCGGTAGTCCCTCCCGTAGGCCCCATATGGGCTACCTGCATGGGATCAGGCCGACTCTTTGCCAAACTGACAAGCTCTTCTTCTGTGAGCTCGGTTTGTTCCATCATCTCGTCGAGATTAAACATATTCTCGTGTTTTCTTCCCCTCACGAGAATAACATTTTTAATTTGCGGATTATCTTTCCATACATCTTTTATCACGGGTATATAATCGGTCTTTTTGTATTTCTCGGGGACAATCCAGGAGGTTGCGCCGGTGAGGCGGAAAAGGTGATTAATTTCATAGGGCCGATACTTGTCGATCAATAAAACCGGGATAGCACCGATCTTCTGGAGGGCAAAATAGGAATAAACGAACTCCTGCCAGTTCGGCAGTTGGAGCAATACCCGCTCCGTTGTTTTTATCCCAAGTTTCTGTAGGCTGACAGCCAACCGGTTGACCCTCTCCCTGACCTGGGAATAGGTAAGCCGACTCATATCATCCACCAATGCTTCTTTTTTCGGATAAATATCTGCCGCCTTATCCAGTATGTCGCCCAAAGTCAGCCCAGACCACCAGCGCAAACGGGTGTATTTTTCCGCATCCTCTTGGTTGTAAGGGGTAAATCCCGCTAAGTATTTCATCATTCCTCCTTGCCTGCGATCGCTTTTACCTTATTTATGATTTCATCAAAGGAAGAGCCTATCGGGAATACTTCCGCCACTCCCAGCGCCTTTAATAAAAGAATATCCTTTTTAGGAATCACTCCGCCTATGACCAAAGGGATTCCCTCGGCGCCTCTTTCCTTCAACTTGGCCAGCAGTTCTTCGGCAACCTCCAAGTGAACGCCCGACAGGATGCTCAAACCTATGATATCGACGCCTTCCTGAATGGCGGCGTTAATGATTTGCTCCACTTTTTGGTGGCGACCGGTATAGATCACTTCCATACCGGCATTTTTTAGCGCCATGGCTACTGTTTTGGCGCCTTTGTCATGACCATCCAGTCCAGGTTTCCCGATGAGAACTCGAATCATGGATTCACTCTCCTTGCTATATTACAGAATAACCGACTCTTGATGCTCTCCAAAAATCTTCCTCAGCGTGTCGCTGATCTCCCCCACTGTCGCATATTCTTTGACGGCGTCCTGAATGAAGGGAACCAGATTCTCTGCACTTTTTGCCTTCTCTTCCAAAACCAGCAATGCCCTTTCTACCTTCTTGTTGTCCCTTTCCGCCTTTACCCGCTTCAATCTTTCTACCTGCTGCCTGCTCATATTGAGATCTATGTTTGTCAGGACAATTTCCTCATCCTGTTTCTGCTCATCGACAAATTTGTTCACACCGACAATTACCCTCTCCCCGCTTTGCTTTTTCTTCTCAATTTCGTATGCGCTTTTCAGTACATCCATCTGAATTTTCCCTGTTTCAATACAGCGCAGCATGCCTCCCGCCGCATCTATCTCATCAATCACGGCTTTGATCTCTTGCTCCATCCTGTTGGTAAGGCTCTCCAAATAATAGGAACCTCCCAGGGGGTCAGCCACATTGGCAATTCCTGTCTCGTAGCCGATGATCTGCTGCGTTCTCAGGCTGAGCAGCGCCGATTCCTCTGTGGGAATCGTGTAGGCTTCATCGTAACTCAGGATGCTGGCTGACTGAGCGCCGGCAAAAACAATCCCCATCATATCAATTGTTGCCCGGATGATATTGTTAAGAGGCTCCTTGGATGTTGCTTCCCGCGCTGACGAACCGCAGAAAAGCCTCAGCATCATCGATTTAGGGTTCTTTGACTTAAATCTTTCTTTAGCGATCCTTGCCCACAATCGGCGGGTTGCCCTGATCTTGGCAATCTCCTCAAAGAAATCCAACCCCACAATGAGATGAAAGGCAATCCGGGGGGCAAAATCATCGATGCCGATCCCCCGTTTGAGCACTTCTTCGACATAGGTTATCGCGCTGGAAAGACAATACGCTGCCTCCTGGATGGCATTGGCGCCTGCCTCGCGCACATGGTATCCTGAAAAATTAATGGTATTCATCCGGGAAACGCGGTCTTTGCAAAATTCGATTATGTCAACAACCAGCCGGATAGAGGGTGTGGGCGGAAAAATAAACGTCCCCCGGGCAATATATTCTTTCAGAATCTCATTCTGCAGGGTTCCTCCCACTTTGGACAGAGGGACTCCCTGTTTTTCCGCCACGGCAAGGTACATTGCCAAAATAATGGCCGCAGTCGCGTTTATGGTGAAGGATGTGGTGATTTTATCGAGGGGGATGCCCTCAAAAAGGATCTCCATATCCCGCAGCGTGTCTATCGCCACACCCACCCGGCCTACATCCGCACGGACCAGCGGATTGTCGGAATCAAACCCCATTTGGGTAGGGAGATCAAAGGCCACACTCAGTCCCGTCTGTCCCTGCTCCAGAAGATATTTGAACCGCCTGTTTGATTCCTCTGCATCGGCAAAGCCGGCATATTGCCGCATGGACCAAAGATTTCCGCGATACATCGAAGGATAGATGCCCCTGGTAAAGGGGAATTGTCCCGGGAATCCCAGGTCCTGGAGATAGTCTGAACCTTCAAGGTCCGCGGGCGTATAAACCACCGCTGCTTCAATTCCCGATGAAGTTTTTGCCGGGGAAACAGGATTTTTGGCGAGCTTATCCTTTTCCCATAGCTCTTTTTCTCTCTTTATCTCATCCATAAATCTCACCTTGCCTGCAATCTGTCTTTTGCTCAGCGGACCCTCTTAAAAAAATATCCCCTGAGCCAATTGCAAAACTCCCAACGCTGTCATTCCCGCAACGCTTCTGGGCGGGAATCCAGTTTTTAACTATTTTAAATCATGGATGCCCGACAAAAGCATTCGGGCATGACACGGAGTTTTGCAATTACCTCCCCTGATTTAAAAAAAGTCCCGAAAAACATCGCCGCAGCCTGAGGATGGCTGCTTTTTGCCCTCAGGCAGGCATATTGCCATGTTTTTTCCAGGCGCGGCCTGTATCCTGCTTCGTTTCCAGAAGATTTAAAGCGCTGATTATTCTTTTGCGGGTATCCTGCGGATGGATCACCGCATCAATGACCGATCGCGAAGCAGAATGATAGGGGGTTAAATAAGTTTCCTGATATTCCGCTATCTTCTCCGCGAGAAATTTACCTGGATCTTTTAGCGTCTTAAGTTCTTTCCCGTACAAGATCTGTACGGCAGCCTCGGCGCCTACCATCTGCATCTCGGCAGAGGGCCAGGCAAAAACCTGATCGAAGCCGATTTGATGGACACCCATGGCGGGAATGGCCCCCCCGTACATTTTACGGATAATACAGGATATTTTGGGGACGGTGGCTTCCGCCCAGGCATAAAGCATCTTCGCTCCATGGCGGATGATCCCTGCATATTCCTGATTTGTTCCGGGAAGAAAACCAGGCACATCCACCAGGCTCACCAAAGGGATATTAAAGGCATCGCAGGTTCTGATAAACCGAGCGCTCTTATCCGAGGCGTCGATATCAATGCATCCGGCGAATATTCTGGGTTGATTGGCGACGATTCCCACCACCTTGCCGCCCATCCGCGCCCAGCCAATGATGATGTTTCTAGCATAACTTGCTGAAACTTCGAAGAAATCCCCTGAGTCAACAATTGCCTTGATCACCTTTTTCATATCATAAGATTTCTTCATATCCGTGGGGACAATCTCCAACAATTCTGGAGTTTTGCGATCGCTTGGATCCGAAGATGGTTCTGAAGAGGGACGTTCTTTATTATTCTGGGGAAGAAAACTGAGGATTTTCTTGATCAGATCGAGGCAAATTTGGTCGTTGGCCGCAGTAAAGTGGTCCACGCCGGAGCGGGTGCTGTGAACCTTGGCTCCGCCCAAATCCTCAAAAGATACCGCTTCTCCGGTTACCTCCTTGATTACGGCGGGGCCCGTGATAAAGACATGAGACGTTTTTTCAACCTGAAGCACAAAGTCGCAGAGCGCGGCTGAATAGGCAGAGCCTCCCGTGCAATCTCCCATAATCGCGGCAATCTGCGGAATAACGCCTGAATTCATCACATTTTGGTAGAATATCTGGGTAATCCCATATACATTATCCATCCCTTCCTGAATCCTTGCGCCGCCTGAGTCGTTAAGGCAGACCACGGGAACCATCATTTCCCTGGCGAGCTTCAGAATATAATGAATCTTCGCGCCATGAACCTTTCCAGTCGAACCGCCCAGCACTGTAGCGTCCTCCGAGTATGCAAAAACCTTCCGCCCCTGGACGGTTCCATAACCTGTCACCACCCCGTCTCCGAGGAATCGCTTCTTCTCCATGCCAAAATCGTTGCACTGGTGCTCGGCGAGCATATTCAGCTCCACAAAGCTTTCTGGATCAAAAAAGTATTCAATCCTCTCCCGGGCAGTCAACTTCCCCAGCTTGCGCTGCTGCGCCAGCTTATCCGCCCCACCCCCCAGCCGGGCCTTCTCCTCCATTGCGGCGAGTTTTAGCACCGCTTCATCCATAGGTTTATGGGTCATTTTTCTGCAAACTCCTTCTTATCCATATATTGTATAAGTTCCACCAAAACCCCCCCGGCGCTTTTGGGATTGATAAAAGCCACTAAATCCTTGTGGGCGTTCAAATAGGGCTTTTCATGAATGAGTTGGACCCCCTTCGCCTTCAGCTCCGCCAATTCTGCATGGATGTCCTCCACTTCAAAGGAGAGGTGATGAACCCCTTCTCCCCTTTTATCGATGAACTTTCTCATTACCCCCCCAGGGGCAGTTGATTCCAGCAATTCAACATCTGCATTTCCCAGAGAAATAAAAGAAAAACGGAGTTCTCCAAAACTCTCCGGCGCCGAGCTTTCCCGGGAAAAAAGTTTTCCATAGAGTTCTATCGCATTTTCAAGATTCTCGACCGCAATGCCGATGTGAGAAACGCCTTTGATCATCATGTTGTCCTTTCTGAAGTTATCTGCATATCCGCCTGCTCATTTTATGAGATTGGGCAAGATGAGAGCCAAGCGGGGGAAAGCCATTATGATAAATGCGTTAACGACCATGGCCGCCAGAAAGGGGAGTATTCCTTTAAAAATCTTTTCGAGGGGAATATCCGGAGCAATTCCCTTGATGACATAGACATTGACCCCTACCGGCGGAGTAACTACCCCCATCTCCGCGATCAAAACAATAATGACTCCAAACCATATCGGGTCAAAGCCAAGACGCATCACCACCGGATATATGACAGGAACAGTCAGCACTATCAAAGCCATGGAGTCCATGAAACAACCACCTACAAAGTACATGAAAATGATTACCCCCATGATAACCATGGGCGGCAGGGGAAGGGTTTCAATCCAATCCGCCAAAACAAAAGGAATCGTCGTCACAGCCATGAAATGGCCAAATACGATAGAACCGGTAATAATGCTGATAATCATGCAAGATATATATAATCCATCCTTCGTGGCCTCGGTAAATATCCGCCAACTCAGTTGCCGCCTTGCCAAGCCAATCACCAGAGCCCCGGCGGCTCCAATGCCTCCCGCCTGGGTCGGCGTAAACCATCCGAAAAACAGTCCGCCAATTACGAGGCTAAAGAGAATCAGGGCTTCAATAATACCGGACAGAGCCTTCCTTTTTGTCTTGAAATCAGTTGCGCCCCCGGCCGGAGCAATGCCCGGATTCCGCCAGACCATCAAAGCCACCACGACAAGAAACAGCAAGAGGAGAATGATGCCAGGAATAATACCCGCCATGAAAAGCTTGCCGATGGACTGTTCCGTCATGATCCCATAGACTAAAAAGATCGTGCTGGGAGGAATGAGAATACCCAGCGTGCCGGCGCTGGCAACACATCCCGTGGCAAAGGAATCATCGTAATGATACCTCTTCATCTCTTTCAGAACGACCCTCCCGATCGTGGCGGCAGTAGCCGCTGTCGACCCGCAGATGGCAGCAAACATGCCCGAGGCGACAACCGTGGCAAAAGTCAACCCCCCGCGAAGATTACCTAAGATTGTATAAGCGGCATCAAAAAGCCTTTTTCCAATCCCCGCCGCAAAGGCAAACGAGCCCATCAGGACAAACATCGGAATCGCACTCATCTGGAAGTTGGAGAATTGCTCGAAGAAGTCCATGGCCAGAATTTTGAGACCGGCATCCCAAGAACTCAAATAAGAGAACCCGATGAATCCTACAAAAGCCATGGCAAAGGCAACGGGCATCTTGAACAAAAGGAGAAAAATGAGAGCGCCTACCCCTATGATGCCTACACTAATTGGATCCATTGCCGAATGCCTCCCTTAAGGATTTGATGATTTCCATCAACAGGACCAAACAGACCGGAATGCACGAGAAGGCAATAAAGTAAGCAAAAGGATAGAAAGGAACCGGTATAGATGATCCTATCTCTCCCCCTATCTGCAAAGTTCGGCCATAAAGATAGCTTCGCCAGAGAAGCAAAACGAAGAGAAGCAATGACAGAAATGAACCGATAGCTGTGATCACCCCCCGGGTGCGTTTTGGGAACCTGTCAACGATAAACTCCACTCTTATATGCATACCAATGACGAGGGTAACAGCCAAGGCAGAAGCAATGGCTAAGACCTGAGAAAAGCTGATGATTTCAATAACCCCCGGCAGAGGCCATTTGAAAAGCTTGGCCCCGACCACATCTACAAAATTGGCAAGAAACATCAAGAGAAAACCTGCGACTCCAATCCACTCAAGGGAACTACTGAATCCCCTCGTAAATTTATCCATCCGGTTTATAAAGACACCCTTTCCCATTTATGTCCGCTCCTTTGCCATAGCTAATATTTCCCCTTTGCCAGCGCCTGCCTGCTAAGAGTGATTATCGTTCATCCTCAAGTTTGTAACCTGAGGATGAACGATTTCGTTTATCTTGTCATTCATGATCAAAAGAATTTTCCGCACACAGCTTAGGCGACAATTACTTTATCCGAATCTCTGACGGACCGGTAGATGATTTGATCCCTAATTCTATCTGTTTTTTGGTCCAATAATCAATTCTCATCCTTGCATAATTAATCCATTCCCGGACATCCTTTTCTTGATGTCCTTCGGCGACCATTGTTTTTACATATTTTTCAAACACTGGTTCAACCGCCTTTTTCCATTTCGCCATCTCCGCACTCGACAACTCTATAAATTGCAGCCCCTTCTCCTTGCCGTAATTTTTCCCGACAATATCTATTTCATTCCACATGGCGGCAAGTTTTTCCTGAAATGGATATTCGTTAAAGATCTTCTGAATATCCGGGGAAAGTTTGTTCCATGAGTCTTTGTTCATCACCAGGAAAAAAACATCAACCTGGCCGATACCCCATGATTCAGTCACATACTTCGCGACTTCAGCTAATCTAAACACCTTCAGCGTCTCCATGGGAAGAATCGACCCGTCAAGCACTCCCTTTTGCAAGGCTTCATAGTTTCCTGGCGCGCCAATAGGTCTGGGTGTCGCACCCAAGGCAGTCACGACATCGCCCACATACCCCTGGCCTTTTAACGTCATCCCCTTCAAATCTTCCATTTTATAAACAGGCTTCTTGGCTGAAATGACTACCTGAACGGGCGCTGCATGCAGGGCAATCACATGGACCTTATCCCATTCCCTGGGCTTGAATTGCTTATAGAAGTCGTCCACTACATGATTTGCTACCCACGCATTGGGGAAGCCAAGCGGCAGGTTAAGCGTCTCGGTTACCTTAAAGCGCCCGACCGTATAGCCAATGTGAGAGATGCCCATGTCGGCAATGCCTTGAAATACGCCATCGTACATTTTCGGGGAAGTTAACAGGGTCTGCGCGGGGAAATAAGTAATCTTCAATTGGCCTTTGGAGAGAGCCTCAATATCCTTAATGAAGACCTCGCCGATTTTGGATTGTTGAGAGGGAGTGGGAAAGTAATTACAGAATTTTAATTGTACGGCGCCCCAAACCATCGAAGGCGCCAATGCAGCGATTAACACCAGAGAGACAAAGATTCCTTTATTTTTCATACCGGTCCTCCTCTTATTTAGAAATAATTGAAATAACTCTTTTCCGCGGACTCTTGACGGATATCATTTCACCGCCTTGCCCCTTGCTCTACAACTTTACTTTATTCCAATCTGATATCAAACCAATTTTTTCAGGGGTTTTATAGATAGCACATTTCACCTTGCACTCCCCTGCCTTTTCATCAATATCGAGGCTTGCCATATATGTTGTCTCATAGCTGAGTTTTTCTATTAATTGATCCAAAAGCATATTGGCAACAGGACAAATATAGGGTTTGATGCCGTCCTTTTTTAGCCGGCTCTCCTTGGGAAGGTGAATGCATCCTTTGATCTTGAGGCTAAGCAGAATGCCTTCCCCGGCTATCAAGTAATCCATTTTCTCAACCAGACCACCGGCAATGATCTCTTTAATGCAGTGAGCAATCACCTCGTCTTCATTGCTTCCCTGGATATTCTTCGCCTGAATGAAATCAACGCCCACCAGTTCCACCTTCCAAGCGGCACAGCCCGAAAGTTCGTGATAGAGAAGCTCCTCCAGTCTGACCAACATATTATTGCAATACTCTAATTTATCCATTTACATTCTCTCCTTCTGCCCAAATTCTTCCCAATAGACAATCTCTGCCAAGCTTTTTTTGGGTCGCGGATGTTTGCGTGCTTCTGCGGGCCAACCTAAAGCGATGTAGGCAATGACCTTGTACTCCCCCATTCCTGTTGGTATTTTTAATATCTTTTTGAACTTGGCCGCATCCCTGGTGCTGGCTACCGGCCCGTGCACCCAGCAGGCGCCCAGCCCGAGCGAGTGAGCTTCCAAAAGCATGTTTTCAGCGCACGCCGAGAGGTCATAGGGAACATCAACCGATCCCTCCATGAGACTCCCGATCACAGCGATAATCACCGGCGCCTGCTTGGCAAACTCTGAAACCTCTCCCGAATACATGAATCGCAAAACTTCAGCCCTTTTTAGGGGATCCTCAATATTTTCAAACCTTTTCTGCATTTCTCCCAAGCATTGCCAGGCGGTCATGCGGGAACCGCTCCCCAGCTTTGCAAGATCCCCAATTCTGTTTTTCGTTTCCTGCTTCCGGATGACGATAAGCCGCCAAGGCTGGTAGTTTTCACCTGTTGCCGCCCAGCGCGCCGCTTCCAAAACCTTGTCAATTATCTCATCTGGTATCGGGTCCGTTTTATAGCGTCTTATACTCTTTCTGGTTTTGATCACCTCTAAAATGTCGCCCATGCACTTTCCTCCCAACCCTTTTTAATATTCTTAACCGGGTAGCTTAAATTATTTTATTGTTGTTTCTTTAGAGCCAATTGCAAAACTCCCCATTCTTGTCATTCCCGCAACGATTCTGAGCGGGAATCTGGTTCTAACTGCCTGAAAAACCATATTCCCGATAGAGACATTCGGGAATGACAAATGGTTTTGCAATTGCCTCTTTATTTTTAACTTTATAATCTTTCTGTATAATGAATGCAAATCGAATGCCAAAAGAAGGGGGTAAATTTGGGAGTATCTTTCCTAATGGTTAAATGCTGTTGAGCAGATAAAAGAGCGGAGATATTGCTCGTCATGTAAAACATGCATGTGGCATACTACAGTTATGCTTCGCAACACATATGTTGCATGCAACATATGTCCCGGCGGTGAAAAGAATTTTTCCTCATATTCATCGTAACGTTTCGTTAATAATTAGCAAATATCCATAACATCTCCCGGGCAAATGTCGAAACATGTGACCGGGAGATGTATGTTTTTTCGTCTATAATATTACGAAAACTGTTTTTAGAACCTGATATACTTGCTTGCTTCTTTTACTATTTCCGGCGGCTGATTGAGGACAAAGTCGATCCGTTTCAAACATTCCTCAGGTGGTACGTACTTAACTTCCATCTGGGCCTTCTTCACGGCTGCCAGAAGCTCAGGGTCCTTGAGGGCCTTGGCCATGCCTTCCCGCAATATTTTCATTACATTGGCCGGGGTTCCCGGAGGCGCCACATAGGGACGGCCAACGCCATCGGTGGCCGAGCGCATGGCCATAATGGTCTTGCCAATCTTATCCGTTACCAGATCTTCATCAACCGGCAGATTTTCCGTGCCTTCCCCTGCGTATTTACCTCGAATCCAGAGACGCACCAGCCCTCGGTCAACATAGCGTTTAATGGAGGTCGAGGAAGCCCCCCTTCCGTCAACCTCTTTCCGCTCAATAGCCAGCATGACTTCGGAACTTGCCGGGTAATTTATCGTCTTGACATTCATTTTAAGATATTCCTTAAGGAGAACGACAAACTGGGTATTGCTGTCGGCCGGTCCTCCCGCGCTGCCAATCATGATCGGTTCCTTCGATTTTAAAACATCATCGAGCGTCTTAAAGGGAAGGTCGGCCCGCAGGGCGAGTGTGGCGCTTTCTTCCGCGGCTGACCCCAGCCATGCATACTTCCGCAGATCAAACTGGACCCCCGGGGCCTTTAAAAGCTGCGCAAAAGGCATCCCCCGGTTAAAAATTCCGAATGTTAGTCCGTCCGGCTTGGCTATGTTGTAAAGGTTGTTGGCGGCAACCATACCGGCCGCGCCGGTCATGTTCTGAACAAGGATTACCGGTTCCCCTGGAATATGTTTGGGCATATATTTTGCCAGAATTCGTGAAAGTTGGTCATACCCACCCCCAGGCGAGAACCCAACTATCAGGGTGATTGTTTTCCCCTGATAATAGGGGGCCGCTGCAAAGGAATCCCGGCAGACAAAAAACGCCCCAAAAATAAAAAATACAGCCAGTAAGTACAACATCTTTTTCTTCATAATTTTTTCCTCCCTTTTAGAATAAACATCATATTGCCACTTTCCGCCTCAAATCCTGCAAGAATCTCACTCATAAACACCGCCCCAGACGCCTGCCCTTATCGCCTGCTAAATTTTTTCCAGTAATAGGTCCACAACATGCTGAGTTGAGCCGTGGCATAGTTGTTCGCGCTTATTTTCTTTGCCGCGGCCTCGGGCATTCCGCTCGGATTGCCGGACAGCGTTGCCTGCAGGTGTTCCTTTGCCGCCTCTTCGAAATGAAGGGCCATCAAGACTGCCTCTTCCACCGAATTTCCAACAGTAGTAATTCCGTGATTTTTCATCAAAACAATCGGGGCGCCGGCCAGAGTTTCAGCCAGCTCCGCCCCTTGCTCTTTTGATTGAATCAGCCCCGCGGACCTGTACAAGGGGAGCTTTCCGGTAAAGCGGGCTCCATGCTGGCTGATTATGCGAATCTTTCCCCTGAAAACCGACGAAAGGAGTATCGAATTATAGGGATGAACATGGACAATAGAAAAAACATCTTTCCTCTTTCGATAAATTTCGAGATGCAATATCAATTCGGAATGAATCCTCCCCTTGCCTTCCAGCAGGTTCCCATCCAAATCCACCCCCTGAAAATCCTCCGCCTTAACCTCCTCAAACCCGACACCCCAAGGCTTGATGTAGATCCGGCCATCGGCTGTTTTGGCCGTGATATGACCCCGGCTTGCATCCTCCGCAAGACCTTCCATATATGCTATCCTATGGGCCTGCTCCAGTTTGAACCTCAATTCTTCATTCATAGCGTCTTCCCCTCTATATTTAAAGCACTCCCAGAACTCTTAGACCCTTTTGTATGAAACCTTCCATGAAGGGCACATTCAGAAACCAGACAAAAAGCCCATAGAATATGACCCAGGTTACTGCCGTGTTTACAAGGGAAAGCACCCAGCCCACGCGAGCCTCCATTTTCAGATAAAATAAAACGAAGAGTGGCACAGCAATGGGAAATCCCGTAAGCAATACCAGCAAGAAAAACCCAAGTATCCATTTAAAGATCGCCAAGGTGCGTTGTTTCTCCACAGCCTTGTCGACTCCCCCGGAGAATTTGAAATCTATTGTCGCGGAATCCTTCTTTTCCTTTTCAAAGATATTAAAAAGAAAATCTGTCAAAGCCAGCAGAAAGAGAGGAATCCCCACAATAATAGGGAAAAGGGCCGTTTCGAAAGGCCACTGAAGCGCCTGGATGATAACGCCGGCCCCGACCAACGTGATACACCCGCTCATTACTGATCTACCGGTGAGATGCATGGGCTGCCTCCTTTTGGTTTAGTCTCCATTTCTGGATGAAGGGGTAAAGGGCAATTCCCACGGCGAAGAGAAATATTACTATTACCTTGGGCCTGTACAACCAGGTCAGCTCATATCGCGTGGTGGAAATATAAAAATAGGTTTCAGCCAGATGCCCGAGAATAAATCCTAATATGAGCGGCGGCCGGGGGAAACCGTAGCGCACCATCAGGTAGCCCAAACCACCGGAAAGCAGCGTCACTATCAGATCGCCGATCGAGTTGCTTGCCGTATATCCCCCGATAAAGGTCAAGAGCAGCAGGAAAGGAATGAGCAGATTCCCCCTGATAGTTGTTATTTTTGCGAGTTTGTTAATAAAGAGCAGACTTATCGCAACTACGGCAATATTTGCGATGACGATAGTCCAGACCATGGAAAAGGTAAGGGGAAGATACTTGGTGAGCATTTCCGGACCGGGCACAACTCCGAGCAGGAGGAAGGCCCCGAGGAGCACGGCCATCCCTGTGCTTGAGGGAATGCCAAAGGCCACAGTCGGGATCAGACCCGCGCCCTCCTTCGAATTCGCTGCCCCGGGACCGATAATGCCCCTCACGTCTCCCTTGCCGAATCCGTCCCTTTCTTCGGAACTTTTGGCGCTCTGGGTAGCATGAGCGTAGGATACCCACTGTGCTACAGCGCCGCCGAGACCCGGCATGACCCCGATAAAGGTGCCAATCAGGCTGCAGCGTATGGTAAGAAAAATATGAGTAAAGGTGTCTTTTACCCCCTGCATGACGCCTTTGCCGAGCTTGCCTTCCGGAAGCTCTCCCGCAATAGCCGAACCCTGAATCGCCAACTCGATTATTTCAGGAATCGCAAAAAGGCCGACTACCAGTGGTATCAGTGGGATTCCGTTCCATAGATAGAGCAGCCCGAAGGTGAAACGGAGGATCCCCCCCTGGCGATCCTGTCCCACAAGGGAAAGCATAAAGCCGAGGGCTGCGCACATGAGTCCGATAAGCAAGGCATGCTTGCCATGGCTGCTCAACGTAGATATGCAGGTCAGCCCGAGGATAATGACCATGAACATTTCCGGCGATCCGAAGGAGAGGACCAGGGGGCGGACAATCGGAATGCATAAAGCCAGAAAGGCCGCTCCAACCAGGGCGCCGATAAGCGCGCTGGTAAGGGCCGCACCCAGAGCCCGGCCCGCTTCTCCCTTTTTTGCCATGGAGTGGCCATCCAATATTATGGCTACGGTTGTGGCTTCCCCGGGCACACCAAAGAGCACGGAGGTAATATCGCCTGTAGTTTGGACAACCGAATGCATTCCCAAAAGAAAGGGGAAGGCCTCACCCGGAGTCATTTTGTAAATAAAAGGCATCATCAGGGCAAGGGTAGTTGCGCCTCCTATCCCGGGCAAAATCCCCACCCAATAACCTATCCCCGCGCCTATGAGCAGGTACATCAAGGCTTTCCACTGCAATACCATAAACAATCCTTCAATAAGCGCATCAAACATATTCACTCCTTAAGTGTATATATTACGATCCAGATAACTGTTTTACCCATATGAACACCTCCCCTTTGGGAAAGGGCACATGGAGGAAGCGTACAAAAATGAAATAGACAAAAGCCCAGACAGTTGCGGTAAGCACGACCGAGATAAGCCATTTCTCACGCTCGCCAAGTTTAAGCTGAATGAAGGTGCAAAGTGGGGCGCCAAAAGTGAACCCGAAAAGCCATATCCCTGCAAGCCAGCCGAAAGTCCAGGCAAAAACACTTGCAGTGCGCCTGTTGACAACATCCTTAGGGAGCCCCGGCTCTGTAACGTCCCTTTCATTCGAATCGATCCTCGCCGAACGCCCCAGCAATTCTAAAACAAACTGGAGCGTGGCAAAGACAAGAACGGCCGTTCCGATTAGCCAGGGGAAAAAACCAGCGGAAAAACTGAACTTCCTGCTTTGCCAGAGCGCCCAGAGAAAGATCACGACCACTGACAGGCTGAAGGCTGCCGCCCAGCCAAAGCGAATGCCTGAGCGCTTACCGGGCTCAGGAGCATCCGGTGCGACTAAGGCAGTCTGATATTCATGCTTTTTCTGCCATTTTGCCTGCAGCAAAGGATAAAGCACGCCCAACACGGTAAGCGCCATGATTACCAATACAGCAGGGCGCATCAGCCAGGATGAGCCGTAACTCTGCACAGCGAGGAAAAGTCTGGTTTCCGCCAGATTGCCGAGAACAAGTCCCAGGATAAAAGGAGGCCGCGGCCAGTCGATCCTTACCATAATCCACCCCAGCACCCCGAAAAAGAGCATGAGCAATATATCCGGGAATGAATTCTTTTCGGCGAAAGTGCCAAGATAAACTAGCAAAAGGATAAGCGGAATCAGCACGCCGCTCCGTATATAGGTGACCTTTGCCAACTGATTCAGAAAAATCAGGCAGACTGCCACGGTGATGATATTCGAAACAACTATGATCCAGACAAAGGAAAAGGTAAGCGAAAGGTGGCCTCCCCTGGCCTCGGGAATAAGCATATCGGGACCGGGCACCAGTCCCTGGATCAGGAAAGCCCCGATGAGAATTGCCATCAGCACGCTTGCCGGAACCCCAAAGGCCACCGTTGTGATCAGGCTCCCTCCCATGGATGAGTTGTTCGCCGCTCCCGGCCCCAGAACTCCCTCCACGGCGCCTTTGCCAAAACGGCTTTTGTCTTTTGCGCCATGCATAGCCTGGGCATAGGCCAGCCACTGGGAAACGGAAGGACCCATGCCGGGAATGATGGCGCAAAAGGTGCCGACGGCGCTACAGCGAATAACCAGCCAGAAGTGGCGAAAGGTATCTTTGATCCCCTCTAACACCCCTCCCAGTTTCTTTACTTTTTCGGTGGCAATGCTTGACCGCTGTATGCCTAGATCTATGATCTCGGGGATAGCGAAAAATCCCATGGTAATGGGAACCAACCCGACGCCGTCCCAGAGAAATACCTTGCCGAAGGTGAAGCGCTGAATGCCGGATTGGGGATCCATTCCTACGGTAGCGAGAAAAAGCCCTATGCCGGCGCCGAGCAGGGCCTTGAGCGGCGTGCCTCCACTGAGAGACGCAATAAAGGTTAACCCGAGGATGGCGAGCATGAAGAGTTCCGCAGAACCGAACGTGAGAACCAGGGGCCGGACTATGGGGATGAAAAGGGCCAGCACAAAGGCGCCGAAGATTGCTCCCACAAGGGAACTCATCAACACCGCCCCCAGGGCGCGCCCTGCCTCCCCTTTTTTAGCCATGGGATGTCCGTCAAGAATCGTTGCAGCCGCGGTAGGCTCCCCTGGGACGCCAAAAAGAATGGAGGTAATGTCGCCGGTCGTACCGAGGACCGAGGCCATGCCCAGGAGCATGGCAAAGGCCTCGACTGCGCTCATCTTGACGATGAAGGGGAGCATCAGCGCCAGAGAGGCAGGCCCTCCCAGTCCGGGCAGTATCCCCACCGTGAAACCAACTGCAATGCCAACCAGCATAAGGGTAAAGGTGGACCAAACAAATATCTGGGAAAAGCCTGAAAAAAACGCGCTGAATAACTCACCCATGAATAACCTCTTATGCGCCAGGAACAACAACTATTCCGTTATCGTACGCCAAAATCATGGCCGTAGATTATTTATAAACGATCTCGCTCAATTTGGTCAGTATGGGCTGGGGCGTATCGAAGGCGGCCATCACTGCCTTCTCAATCTCCTGTCCCGTAACGGCACTGACGGGAAGCCTTGCTTTTTCGCATTCAGCAATGAATTCCTTGTCTTTCATTGTCTTATCAAAGGCGGTGCGGAGGATGTCAACCCTGTCTTTGGGTACGCCGGGACCGAGAACAAAAGGCCGGGAAAAGACATTGTTCAGGTGTATGCCCACTTCGATCAACTGGCGCCCTTCATCGGTCTTTGCAATCTGCATGTCTGTAGGAATCTTGGGCAGGTCGGGCATCGCTTTTGAGACTGCCTGCATAATCACAACAGCATCCCCGGAGTCAAAACGTTTCTTCCAGGCCGACTTCATGGCATCCCAGGAAAGAACGCTTCCGGCCAGCTCTTTCCCCTCGGCGGCCAGTCGGACTTGCGATCCGCCTTTATAAGGGGTTATCAACTGAACCGGGATCGGCGAAGCTGCTTTCCAGATATTAATTATCGAATCGGGGGCATAGGATCCTTTGCCCGTACCGCCCAGTTTGACGGGCGTCTTTGAGGCCATTAACTGATCGAGGGTTTTTATGCCGCTTTCCTTGGTCACCCAGAGCACCGCATTTTCCGCGGCGTGAGAACCAAGATATCCGAATTTCCGGGCATCAAATTCGATGCCCGGCTGCTTCAGGGCTTGAGCAAAAAGGATGCCGCCGCTGATATGGGCGATGGTGAGACCGTCCGGTTCCGTTGCCTTATAGAGCCTGTTGGCGCAGATCAGTCCACCGGCGCCTGTGACGTTTTCAACGATGATGGCAGGTTTTCCAGGTATATACTTGGGCATATGCCGGGAGATAATCCTCGCCACATTATCAAATCCGCCTCCAGCCGAGTAGCCGACCATGATGGTTATCGTCTTCCCCTCGTAGAAGGGCGCCGCGCTGAAACCCATCTGCGGGATCAGCGTAATTGACAAAAGAACCGCCAGCGCACAAAAAAATCTTTTCATTGCACAACCCTCCTTATATTTTGCTGTTATGTAAAGGGGCCTTCCCCCTTCTTCGTCTGCCTTTTGGAATAGCCATCCAATCAGGCACACCCCAAACGGTCAGGGGAATCATTTTCATGGCTCAAACTCCCCCGACGCTATCGCTCCACATAATTGATCAGGTCTCGCCTCTCGCCTTGCAGAAAACGCCGGAGATTTTCTTCGATAATCGGCATCACCTGCTCCCTGTAATTATCGCTCATTCCCCCTACGTGGGGGGTGATAATCAGGTTTTTTGTTTTCCACAAAGGGTGGTCCTTGGGCAACGGCTCACTGGATAGCGCATCCAAGGCTGCGCCGGCTATTTTACCCCCTTCCAGGGCCTGAATCAATGCCTCCTCATCCACCATCTCTCCCCTGGCAATATTAATCAGGTACGCGGTCGGTTTCATGGCTGCAAGCACTTCGGCGTTGATGATCTTTTCGTTTTCCGGGGTGGAACGCGCCGCAACGATAAGATAATCTACCTCACCGGCCACCCGCAGCAGTTCCTCGGGGCTGTAAAAGAAATCCACCGATGCTACTTCTCTTTTAGTCGTGTTTATACCGAATACGGTCATCCCGAAGGCCTTGCACTTCCGCGCAATTTCCTCTCCAATGACCCCGACGCCAAGGATTCCGGCTTTCTTACCATAGAGAAGCCTGCCCGGCCATCTCTCCCAGAGCCGCTGATCCTGATTATGCACTACTTGAGGAAAATTCCGGTTCAGCGCGAGCATGAGCAGGAAAGTCATTTCCGACATCTGGGGACCGTGAACGCCGCGACAGGTTGTTATAATTACATGCCTCTTCAGCGAAGGACGGCTGAGCAGGTAGTTGACACCCGAAGTCGTTACTTGAATCCACTTCAGGCGGGCGGCCTCTTTGAGCAGTTCATCGGCAACCCGATAAACAGTAATCAGGATGTCCATCTTTTCTACATGGTCGCCGATCGCCGGTTCGGAAAGGGCGGTGTAAAAGGAGATATCGGGGAATCTCGCTTCCAGATCATTCTTGTAAGAATTCGCGTCCGGCATGGCTAAGAGCGTGTACATAGGCGCCTTTCCTTATAAGATGATGATTTCCTGAGGTGTTTTATGGAGGCGGGTAACGCCTTTTTCCGTTACAAGATAGTTGTCACAGAGCATGATCCAGACTCTGCTGTTTTTCCAGATAGGGTGTACGGCCAGGTTCATGCCAGCCGCAACCTTCATGGGTTCGTCGTAGCGGATGGCCGGCCTCTCCACCAATTCATAACCTTCCCCATGTGCATAAAGCCTTCCCTCGGGACCGGAACCGTTCTTCTGGAGGAACTCGTTATTTGCGTCCCAGATATCCTTCGGATTTGCCCCCGGTTTCAGCATGCCAAGCGTCAGTTCCCTGGCCTTAACAGCACAGGCAAAGGCATCCTTTGCCTCCTGGTTGGGCTCTCCCAGTGAAAAGACTCGGGCAATTTCCGTGTAATAACCGCCGGGTCCGTTGCCTTCAAGCAGCACGACCAGCTGGTCGCCTTCCCTCACTGTCCGGTTCATGAAATGACGCCCCATAAATCCCACAGGCGGTTCCCCGGGTTGATACGAGCTGATCAGAACCTGAAGCCGCGTAGCGCCAAGTTTCGTTGATATATAGTCCGCCTCGGCATTGATATCAAGGTCTTTCATCCCGGGTTTAATCCTTGGTTTTATATACTCCAGAGCCGCATCCTGAAGCGCGGCAGTGCCTTTTATCAGTTTGATCTCTTCAGGACTTTTGATCGCCTTCAGGCAGTCAATTGGATCAGTTGCATCAACAAATGTCACCCCAGAAAGATTTTTTGTCAAATAGTCATAGAAGGGAACATGCATGGATGACATTCCCACAACCCCAATAGTCTTTGCTTTCTTTTTCCGGAGCACGCCGACTGCCAACTCGGCATCATAGGTATTTGTATAATGAAGGGAAGGGTAATATGGGGCGCCCAATCGTTCTTTTACCCCGCGCACCGCCCACTCGGGGGGCTTGCCCTCGTTCGGCGGGGCGCTGGCAATAGTTGTCATCTCTTCGTCTAAGGGAAAAATCACGGTAAAAGGATAACTGTGGCGAGGAACAATGGCGCTGAACCACCTCACATAACCCCCAAAGTATTCTTCATCCTGCCTCATCAATAGAACGTCGATCTTGCGGTCGCGCATCATCTCGCGGGCCGCCTTCCATCTTCTTTCAAGTTCAACCGTCGAGACGGATGCGACCAGCCTATCCCGCATTTCCTCCATACTTACGCCTCCTTATTCAGTATTCTTGATCTGGCAACCTATGATCGGAAGCTCATAATATTTCTATTCCATTTTTTAATATCTATCGAGGTAATTGCAAAACTCCCCATTACTGTCATTCCCGCAACGATTCTGAGCGGGAAAACGAAGTTTAATGTTCATAATCCAGTTTTTAACTATTTGAAATCATGGATGCCCGACAAAAGCATTCGGGCATGACACGGAGTTTTGCAATTACCTCATTTATTTGTAATTTTATAGTGTACGCAACTAGAGTGCCAACCCGAAGGTATAAAGCTGAAAGTCATTTGTTTAATGGTTTAATAATGTTAACAAACGAAAAACGCCGGAATATCCTTCGGAGCGCAAAAATAGCGTAGTACGCCACAGTTATGTGGCACTACATATATGTCGCATGCCACATACGCCCCGGTGTTGGGATAGAATAAAAGCTGACGGCTAAATCCCTTTAAATAATTATTCCACCCAAATAATGGCCCCCGCTCCCTGGGTCAGGCCGCCGCAGATTGCAGCGGCCGCATAGCCTCCAGCATTTTCCATAAGGTTATAGGCGGCAGTCATCATGATCCGTGCGCCGCTTGCCGTATTAGCATGGCCGGTGGCAACAGCGCCGCCATTAACATTCAGCCGCTGCTTTAAATCCTGATATTGCCGTTCATCGTAGTCCATGATGGGTTGCAAAGAAGCCTCTTTGACCATATCGCCATATGCGGCTTTCAAAAATCTCTCGTTCGACAGCAGCTTGGAGGATACGAGGGGGATGCAGGCAAAGGCCTCATTGATCTCAACAAACTTCATGTCGTCAATGCTCAAATTTGTTTCATTAAGACATTTTTTCAGCGCAAAACCTGGCGCCACCGGCATAATGCGCGGCTGAAGGGCAACCGTTGACATAGCCACGATGGTGTAAATAATCTTGAGCCCCAATTTATCAGCTTGTTCCCTGCTGGTTATAATCTGCGCCGCCGCTCCATCGTTCATCCCCGGGGAGTTGCCGGCGGTGCAGGTAGGATTGCCGAAGACCGGCGCTAACCGGGCGAGGGCCTCTAAAGAAATATCCGGGCGATACTGCTCATCAATTTCCAGCATCCTTGCCGAGGCAGGGGAATCCTTTTTCCCTTTTGTCATTATCTGGAAAGGTTCCATTTCCTTCTTAAAAAAGCCACGATTCCACGCCATTCCATAATGCCTATGGCTCTGGAAAGCGAACTCATCCTGCTCTTCCCTCAATATTCCATATTCAACCGCAACATTGCCTGAATCCAGGGCAACGGGGGCATAGTCTTTATATCCCAAGGGGATAATGGGATCTTCCACAAGAAATGAGGAGTGGCGCCTCCCCTCCCAGCGGATGCCGCGCAGTAGAAACGGAACCGTGCTGAAGCTGGTTGAACCGCCGGTCATACAAATTTTTGCTTCCCCTAATTTAATGCTCCTTGACGCGTAATTTACCGCATTCATTGCAGAAATGCAGGCTTGATCGAAGCTGACCGACGGTCTTTCCGGCGGGATCCCAGCTTTCATCATGGTTTGCCTGGCCACAACCGGCGTATAAGGATCTTTTGTATTGGTGGTATCCCCATTGCCCCACCATACCTCATCAATCAATTCGGGCGCCATTGTGATTTTATCCAGGGCGCTCTTCATTGCAACGGCGCCTAAATCAAAAATATCAATATCCTTCAGGGAACCGCCAAAACGTCCAAAAGGGGTTCTTACTGCGCTTACACACACGATATCATTTTTGCTTTTTTGGAAATCCATATATCCAGCTCCTTTAAAAATTACATGGCCACCCAGCCGCCATCGACGCTCAATATTACGCCTGTACAATAGCCCGCACCGGGCGACGCCAGAAAAAGGGCAGCGGCCTTTAACTCATCCTCTCCCCCGAAGCGCCCGACCGGAATGAACTTCAACATCTCCTGACTGTGATTATCTAAAGTATATTGGGACATCTTTGACGAAAACCAGCCAGGCGCTATAGCATTGACTGTAATCCTGTATTGGCCCCATTTAACAGCCAAGTCCTTCGTTAGACCGGCAATAGCGGCCTTGCTCGTTTGATAGGCTACCGCATCCATAAATTCCGCAGAGGTGCCGACAAAAGCCGCCAGTGAAGCAATATTGATAATTCTTCCATACTTCTGCTTAGCCATAATCCGGCCTGCCCCCTGGCACATCAGCCAGACGCCGGTCACGTTTGTATTGAGCACCTTCTGCCAGCCTTCCAGCGGATATTCCAAGGCGGACGCGCCCCATGTTACGCCGGAATTATTGACCACAATATCAACCCTGCCGAATTCATTCATAACCTGAGCATAAAGGTTATCTATCTCTGAGGGGATGGAGATGTCGCAGCGCAGGGGAACCACCTTGGCGCCTGTCTCTTTTTCCATGGCTTTAGCTGCATCGGTCAATTGCTCTAATTTCCTTGAGGCTATCACCAGATGGGCCCCCGCTTCCGCCAGGGCATACGCTATTTGCCGCCCTATTCCGGTAGCGCCCCCCGTCACAATGGCCACTTGACCAGACAAATCAAATAATTCCCTTATATGTCTCATGAGATTAAGCCCGCCCTGCCCTTGTGAAAAACGTTAAATATTCAATATTTGTAGAAACCTTGTCCCGTCTTTTGGCCCAACAACCCGGCCATCACCCTTTTTCTCAACAAGGGATGAGGTTTATACCTCTCTCCAAAATTTCCTTCCATGGTCTCCATCCCATGCATGGCAATCTCCGCGCCGACCAAGTCGAGCAAACGGCACGGTCCCATGGGATGGCCGGCGCAAATAACCATGGCCTTGTCAATTTCCTCCGGCTTATTGCCTTCCTCCACCAACTTGACGGCCTCGTTCATAAGCACGTCAAGCAGCCTGCTCACAATAAATCCCGCATAATCAACAGCGAGTACAGCCTCTTTGCCGATTGTCTTGACAAATTCCAGAGCTGTCTTCAAGGTGTCATCAGAGGTCAACTGGCCGGGAATAACCTCTACCCCTTTCATAAGCGGGACCGGGTTCATAAAATGGATGCCTATGACTTTCCCCCCCCGGTTGGTGACACTTGCGATTTCTGTGATGGGCAGCGCTGAGGTATTGGTGGCTAAAATGGTCTCCGGCGCGGATAATTTTTCAAATTGTTTAAACATCTCCTGCTTGAGTCCCAGGTTTTCGAAAACGGCTTCGATTATTAAATCAACTTCTTTGCACGCTTCCGCCAAGTCTATTGTCCAGTGGATTCGAGAAAGAACCGTATTTTTCTCCGTTTCGGTAATCTTTTCTTTGCCAACCAACTTCCCCAAACTTTTTTCAATGGAAGCTTTGGACTTATCCAGGGCTTCCGTTGAGACATCACGGATGATGACGTGGTAGCCGGCGACGGCACAAACCTGGGCTATGCCGCTGCCCATCGCTCCCGCTCCGACAATGCCAATTTTCTTTAATTCCATTATTGCTTGCCCCCTTTCTTTTGCATCAGAGATCCCGAAAAACAGGCTTTCGCTTTTCGAGAAAAGCCGACATGCCTTCATTATGGTCTTCCGCATCGAAACAATTGGCAAAACACTCTATTTCAAATTTCAAGGCCTTTTCAAGATCCATACTGTAGCCATAGTTAAACGCCTCTTTGGCCAATCTTAAAACGGGGAGTGATTTCCGGGCAATCTTGGCGGCTATTTTCTGAGCCTCCTCCATCAGTGTTTCCGGGGGAACTACCTTACTTACAAGCCCAAGCTCATAAGCGCGCTGCGCATCAATTAAATCCCCCGTAAAAACCAGTTCCTTCGCCATGCCTATCCCGATCAGCCTGGCAAATCTCTGGGTTCCGCCTCCTCCCGGAATGATCCCCAAGTTGATTTCCGGCTGGCCGAACTTAGCGGCGCTGGAGGCGATTCTTATATCGCAGCACAGGCTCAGTTCGCAGCCGCCTCCCAGGGCAAACCCGTTAACGGCAGCGATCACCGGTTTGGCAATAGATTCGATTTTTGCCTGAGCATGGTTGACCCGCAGGGCAAATTCCCGGGCTTCCAGGACGGAAAATTGTTTCATTTCGCTGATATCGGCGCCGGCGACAAATGCCCGCGTTCCTGCGCCGGTCAGAATAACCGCTCTAACAGCAGGGTTTATTTCCAGTTCGGAAAAAATCTCCCCGATCTCTCTAATTACCTGATTATTTAAGGCATTCAGAGCAGCGGGACGATCAATAACCACATAAGCAATCCCTTGCTGGATGTCGCATTTTACTGCCTTGTCTTTTTCGGTCATTGCCTTGCCCCTGTTAACTTATCGATACGTTTTTTTCCTTCCCCGACAACCTTCAATAAACAGCAGCTTCATTCAAACCACTCCTGCTTCATTTTCACCGTCAGTCCATCGCCGCTATTCTGAAGACAGGCAGCAAGGCCTTTGATTTTTGGCAATTCATAGGCAAAAAAATAGCGACAGGTATGGAGCTTGCTGTTGTAGAAATTGATGTCAGCTTCGGCAGGCGCTGCAGGGAGGGCGCCGGCTGCCGTTACCGCCTGCAACAGCCACTGCCAAGATATTGCAATTATTCCAAATAGTTCAAGGTAAAGGGTGGCGTCCGCCAGGAACAGCTCCATTTCGCCTTTTGACCTTATCTCTAACAACGCTGTCGTGATTTCCCTTAGAGTTTCCATCGCCTCGGCTAAGGCTGCGGCGCAACTCTCGCACTCCGGAATGGCCTTTCCTGCCGCGATGGTCTTTTCGAGTTCTCCCAGAAACAAAAGGAACGCCTTGCCGTCTTTCATGACCACCTTGCGTCCCAAAAGGTCTATCCCCTGGATGCCGGTTGTTCCTTCGTGGATCGGGTGGATCCGGACATCGCGGTAGTACTGCTCCAAGGGAAACTCGTCGCAGTAGCCATATCCGCCGAGGCACTGGAGACCCTGGCTGACCGAGAGAATGCCCATCTCTGCCGGATAGCTCTTGGCGATCGGCGTGAGAAGATCAAGCAGGAGCGAATATCTTTCCCGCTCCTCCCCCGTTGTAACGGACGACAAATCAACATAGCGTGCACATTGGAGAGTCAGGGAAAGCGAACCTTCGACGACCGCGCGCTGAAAGAGAAGCATCCTTTTTACATCGGCATGCTCTATGATCGGAACCTGAGGCGTCAGCGGCTCTTTGGCCATTACTGGGCGGCCCTGAGGTCTCTGTTTTGCGTATTCCCAAGACGCGTAATAGGCTGCGGAGGCGATCGCCGCCGCCCCCATCCCCGCATAGATTCTCTCTTCGTTCATCATCTGGAACATATAACTCAATCCATTGTTGGGTTTACCGACCAGCCAGCCCCGGCAGTCGTCGTTGTCGCCCAAAGAAAGTTGGGTTATCGGGGCGCCGCGGTAACCGAGCTTATGGTATATCCCTATGCATTCCAGATCGTTGGTAATTATCCCGCCGTTCCCATCTGGTCTCTTTTTAGGGACAACAAAAAGGGATATCCCTTTTACACCGGGAGGCGCTCCCTCAATTCTGGCCAGCAGTAAATTTACAATGTTCTCCGTTGATTCATATTCGGAACAGGAGATAAATATTTTCTGCCCTTTGATTTTGTAATAGCCTTCAGAGGTAGGATAGGCCGTAGTAGTGAGGTCGGTAAGCGAAGAGCCGGCCTGAGGCTCTGTCAGGGCCATCGTTCCCTGCCACTCGCCCGCAAACATCTTAGGTACATAAGTTTTAAGCAGTTCGGGAGAGCCGAAGGAGGTGATAAGATGGGCGGCATCGGCTGTCAGAAAAGGATAAACGGAAGCCGAGTAATTAGCCGCGCAAAAGATCCCCCAGAAGGATGTCATTATTATATTGGGAATCTGCTGCCCTCCGTGTTCATACGAATCCTGCGCGCCGATCCACCCCCCCTCGCCGCAGGCCTTCATAACCTGCGCGGCCAAAGGATGCACAAACACCTTTCCCTCTCTGAACTCAGGAGGTTTCTTGTCCATTTCGTTCAAGTATGGATAAAGCAAGTCTTTTCCCATTCTCATCGCTGTATCTATAACCATATCGAATGTTTCTTTGCTGTGATCCTCAAAATAGGGATATTTTGTAAGCGCGGTCGCATCGAACATTTCGTGCAATAAAAATTGAAGATTTCTCAAACTGATAAACTTTTCTGCCATTGCCTTTCCCTCATCCTCTTTAAAGTTGCAACATTCGGGACAAAAAATCGTTCAAATCCGTTGAGTCCACCTGCCCCAGGAGACGGCCTTTTTCAATTCCATTCATAAATAGCAGGAAAGTCGGAGTCCCCTTGACAGCAAAACTTTCCCTGAATGTTCTTAAAGCCTCATCCCCTAACAAATATACCTTCAATCTTCCTGCATAGTTTGTGCAAATATCTTTAATGGAGCCTATTTGTTCTTTGAATTCTGGGTCATGGCGCATAAATAAAA
Organism: Syntrophales bacterium; assembly: GCA_023229765.1. Classification (NCBI taxonomy): domain Bacteria; kingdom Pseudomonadati; phylum Thermodesulfobacteriota; class Syntrophia; order Syntrophales; species Syntrophales bacterium. The sequence goes on from JALNYO010000010.1 coordinate 41,916, forward strand.
CCAATACCGGGTTGCTGTCTTTAAGAACCTTCTCCTCGAATTCATCCAACCCAAGGGAAGCGATTGTCTTTTCGCTGTCTGAAAATTCATTTTCATTGGTTTTTTCTACAAGGATCATCTAATCTCTCGCCGTTCCTGGCTTGCAGAGGCATGAGCATTCACTCACAGCTTTGACAGGCTATCTTTTCATGGACATTTTCCCTTCCGGTTCCAGCTCATTTTGTAAATTTACAGCGTTTCATGCCTGGCGTATGCAATCGGAATACCAAAAGAAAGATATGGAGCGGTAAGTTTTTTTATCTAATGATTGAACGATATTAAACAAAGAAAATAACGGCGGATTACCACAATTGGGATGGATAATGTCGCATGCAACAATTGTGTATCACTACATCTTTGTCGCATACTACACATTCTCGGGTTTTGAGATATGATGCATTTTGATTTTTCTGTACAGGGTGCTTCGATCCATTCTTAAAAGACGGGCAGCTTTTGCTTTGTTCCAGTCGGTCTTGTGCAGCGCCTCGATAATCGCTCCCGGTCCCTCTTTGGACTCTTTTTTGAGTATCGACATCTTGCCTGTCAAATATGCTGTTATTTCGGGTGGGATGTTCTCAATAACTATCAGCGGTCCCCGGCAAATGACAAAAGCGCTTTCCAAACTATGCTCCAGCTCTCGAACGTTTCCGGGCCAGGGATAGCTCATAAATGCCTTAAACACCCGGTCCGAAACCCCTTCTACATTCTTGTGGAATCTCTTGTTGAACAAATTACAGAAACTGCCAACCAGCAGAGGAATGTCGTCGAGCCTTTCCCGGAGCGGCGGCATCGGCACCTCGACTACTTTCAGACGATAATAAAGGTCCTCCCGGAATTCCCCCAACCTGATTTTTTCTTTCAGGTTTGCGTTTGTACAGGCAATAACTCGCACGTCAACCTTGATGGGGATAGATTCTCCAACCCTTTCAAATTCCTTTTCTTCAAGGATTCTCAAAAGCTTCAACTGTATTCTGGGTGAAACGTCGCCTATTTCGTCTAAAATGATCGTCCCGCCCTGCGCAGACAGGAAGCGACCCTGGGAGTCTTTTATGGCGCCTGTAAAGGCCCCTTTGACATGGCCAAACAGCTCACTTTCCAGTAATGTTTCCGGCAACGCGGAGCAATTCACCGTTACCACGGGCTTGAGAACCCTATTGCCGCTGTAATGGATGGCCTTGGCCGCCAATGATTTCCCCGTTCCGCTCTCTCCCGTAATCAGGACATTGGTTTCTAAATTAGCCAGATCTTCCAGCAGTTCATAGATGTTTTGCATCTTTTTGCTCTTGCCAATAATATTCTGAAATTGGTGTCTCTCTCTGAGCTCACGCTCCAGGTTGCTGAGGTGGGTTATATCCCTTATGACAAGAACCGTCCCATTGAATTCACCTTTCCTTCCCAGCAGCGGCAAACTTGTTGCGACGACTATCTGGAGCGGTTTTTTTGCATGTTCACATTCAATTCTGTATTCTTTGACATTGGCATCCTTCCTGAACGGCTGATTAAATAATTCCAGGCAGGATTTATTGCAGTCTGTCAGGCATTCGCTGAATCGCTCCCCAATAATCGTCTTACGCTCTATCCCGCAAATATTATTGGTGGCATCATTTGCCTCAATCGCCACCCCGTCCTTATCTACGGTAATTATCGCATCTTTTACGCTTCCAAAAATTGCCTGCATGAGATTGCGGTGTTTTTCCAAATCTTCTTCGGTCCGCTTCCGCTCTGTAATATCCCTCACAACACTTCTGAACCCAACCGGCCGGCCTTGCGAATCCTTTATCAGAGAGATTGAGTTTTCGATATTTCGGCTGATCCCGTCTTTTCTATTTATTTCGTATGTGAATGACTTGTTGGGCATTCCCGTCCGGAAGGTTTTATTGTATGCGTCATAAACGACTGTCGCCATACCTTCTTCCATGTACTTGCGAAAATCAAGGCCAAGAAGCTCCTCCTCCGGATATCCGATAATGTCGCGAAACGAATCATTCCAGAATACCAGTCTGCCCTTAAGATCAACCTCTATGTAACCCTCTTCAATATTCTGAAGGACCGCCTGCTGCCTTCCCTCGACGTCTGGCATTGCCGCCTCAAATTTTTCCGCTTCCGGAACAGAGCTATTCGAAGGTGTGGTCATTTTTTTTAAATTATAGTCGTATGCCATAAGGGTTCTGCCTCTGCAGGGAGCATCTGCTCAGCACTACAAAAAAACGGTTTTTGTGAATTAAGAAAATATAAATATCACGGCAGTTAATTCGTGAAGACCTTACTTTGTTTATGAGTAGTATATCCCCCGCTTCAAATGCAAGCAAAAAGTAAATTTACTTTCGAGGCAATTGCAAAACCATTTGTCATTCCCGAATGTCTCTATCGGGAAAGCGAAGCTTAATGTTCATAATATGGTTTTTCAAGCAGTTAGAACCAGATTCCCGCTCAGAATCGTTGCGGGCATGACAAGAATGGGGAGTTTTGCAATTACCTCTTTTTTCTGTACAATTGCGGCGGACGGGAATAATATTATGCCCAGATGCGGCGGTTAGCGTACGACCACATTAAAATTATCAAAGTGATAGCGTATTATGTATCATGATGATAGCATATCATATATTTACGACTTAGTTTTAAGTTTATTCAATGCTTATTATTTCATAATTATATGAAATTAAATGCAAAAAAATTATTTTCTCCCATGGGCATGCCTATTGCTTTAAATATAATGGAATTGTTTTTAGAAAAGGAAGGTTCTTTGCAGCAGATGGAGAGCGTTAATACGTAAGGCATAAAGGAACCCCTGTCCCAAAGCCTGTTTTGTCTGAGAGGGTGTCGTTTCAGGAGAGATATTTCCCGGCAGGGTTTCGGAAACCAACAGAGATAGAAAGGAGATAGGAAATTGGCGCAAACAGTTGAAGTGCTCACGGATTGCAGTCTATGTTATCATAGCTGCGGGTGCAAAGTCACCGTGGAGGATGGGAAGGCAGTAAAGGTTGAGGGTCTGGAGTCGCATCCTCTCAACCATGGTCAGCTCTGCCCGAAGGGATTAGGCACGCTGGATAATGTGTACAGCCCGGCACGGATAAAGCACCCATTGAAGAAGGTGGGAGGGGTATTTCAGGAGATTTCGTGGGATCAAGCCCTGGACGAGATTGCGGCTAAACTTAAGGGTCTCAAGGAGCAGTTTGGCGCCCAGGTTTTGGGTGTTTTCTCCGGTTCGATCGGCGTGGAGAATCTGGAGATGGCAAGCCTGGTGCAGTTGTTTAAGGCCGCTTTCGGATCGCCCAATTTTTTCTCGGTGGAAAGCGTCTGCTACCGGATGCGCATTCGCACCCGACAGATCACCTTTGGCAAATACCCTACTGAAGAATTGGATTCCAAGCTTTACATTATCTGGGGACACAACCCCGAGCAATCGGATTTTCCACTCGAGCTTGCCCTTGAGGAGAATTTAGCCAAGGGCGCCAAACTGGTTGTCATTGATCCCAGGCGCATCAAGCTTGCCGACCGCGCCGACATGTATATGCAGATCAGGCCGGGAACGGATGGCGCCATGGCCCTGGCAATGATGAATGTAATCATCAATGAGAAGCTTTATGACCAGGATTTCATCGATAAGTACACGATGGGATTCGACAAGCTGGTTCCGCATGTGCAGCAATACACCCCGGAATGGGCAGAGAAGATCACATGGGTCAAGGCGGAGGATATCCGGAAGTTAGCCCGAATGTTCGCAGGCACAAAAGGGGCAAGCATCTTTCAGGGCACCTGCACGCAGGATCAGACGGCCAATGGCACGCAGAACAGTCGCGCCTTTGCGATCCTGCAAATCATTACGGGCAACATCAATGTTCCCGGCGCCTGGACAATCAGCCCGCGCATTGCCTTTGGCAACGCGGGGATTCGTGTGGATGGAGATCCGATAGGTTCACATAAGTATCCTCTCTTCTTTGAGGTATGGGGCCGCAAAAGCCCCTATGGGGTGGTGACGCTGGTTCCCGAAAGCATCCCCGACAAGCTGAAGGCATTCATTGTGGTAGGCGGCAATCCCCTTGTCTCCATGCCTGATACAAATGCCTTCACGGAAGCTTTCCGGAAGCTGGATCTTTTAGTGGTGCACGACCTGTTCATGACCGATACCGCCCGGGAGGCCCATTATGTGCTTCCGGCCTGTTCCCATCTCGAAAAATGGGGAGTGGCTTATACCTACAATGTTTGCCACTGCCTGCCTTTTTTGATGTTGCGGAAGAAATGCATTGAGCCGTATTACGACAGCTGGTCGGAATGGAAGCTTCTTACCGAACTTGCCCGGAGACTGGGCTTGGACGAATTCTTTCCCTGGAAGACGGAAGAAGAGCTTGTGGCTTTTGAACTTTCCAAGACAGGCCTTTCCTTCGATTACCTGCTTCATGAAAAGCCCGAAGGAGATTACTATCAACAGAAGGAATACGGCTTCAAGAGCGACCAGTTTTCAACCCCCTCGAAAAAGATAGAAATCTACAGCGAGGCACTGGAGAAGGTCGGGTTCGACCCGCTCCCCACCTATCTGGAGCCGTTGAGAAGTCCGGTGAACAGTTCCCCGGCATCGCTGAAGAAATATCCGCTGATACTTTCTACCGGGTTAAGAAGTCTCTATTACACCCACAGCCAGCACCGGGGAATTTCGGAGCTGCATGAAAAGAATCCGGAGCCCTTCTTTGAAATGGGTCCCCTTACCGCTGCGCAGTATGGGGTTATGGATGGAGATGGAGTGGAGGTTGAAACGAATCGGGGTAAAGTGACGATGAAAGCCCACGTGGACGAAAGGGTTGCAGAAGGAATGGTGATTGTGCCGCACGGCTGGACCGGTAAGGCCAACGTCAATCTGCTTACGGATGTTAAATGTCTGGAGCCCATCATGGGCTATCCGGATATGAAATCACTGATGTGTTCAATAAGAAAGATTTAGAAAAGCGGAAGGCGGATGTCGATCTTCAATGGTCGGCATCCAACCGCTCCTGCCGCCAGGGATTTTTGATAAACCTGATAAAAGCGGCGTGAGACAGACACCCTAACCCGGGTCTTGTCTCACACCGCTTTTAAAAAAACTCGATAGAGACTGTTTCCTATTTATCCGCAGCCGACGCCTGGGAAATCTGGGGAAACGCAAACGCTTCGGCTAAGACGAAAGCGGACTGCAAGGCCGATGTAGGACAGAGCGAGAAGCATTCCTTGCAGCTATCACACTCCTTAGAGGCTATCTCCGGCACAAAAACTATCTCTCTTGTCGTCCCCCTGTCAACAAAAGTAACAGCGTTTTTCTTCTTTATTTCAGCGCAATATCTTACACATAGGCCGCAAAGAATGCAAAAAGAAGGCTCTTTCCCAAAGCGGTTTTTGTCTGCCCCATACTCCGTTGTCAATGCTTGCAAAACCGGCGCATCAGGGGCATGTGCCAGCATCAGCTCCAGAATGGTTCTGCGAATATTGATTACATTCTCCGATTTTGTTCTTACCACTAAATTATCTTCTACCGGGCAGGAGCAGGCAGTGTCGAGATTTATTCTACCCTTTTTTTCTATTTCCACCGTGCAAATTCTACAGGCAGTATAGGGTTTCAACTTCTCATGATGACAAAGGGTAGGGATGGCGATGCCGGCGCTGAGCGCCGCTTCAAGAACGGTCATGCCCTCTTTTGCTTTTACCTCTTTGTCATCAATCTTCAAGGTGACTGCACCCATTTTTTTACCTCACTTGTCTATTATGATGGAGTAGAAGATATCAATTCCTTGCATACAAGCGCTGGGCAGCGTTTTTGCTCAATATGAGCCTCATACTCATCCCTGAAATATTTAAGGCTGCTGAGCAGTGGGTTAGCGGCGCCTTTGCCCAGAGCGCATAATGCCGCCCCTTGCTGAGCCGCAGCTATCATTTCTAAAAGCGCGATGTCGCCTTTTTTCCCCTTGCCCTCGGTAATGTTATTCAGAATCTTTATCATCTGCCGGAGGCCTTCCCGACAAGGGGTACACTTCCCACAGGATTCATTCGACAGGAACTTCAGAAAATATTTAACCATATCAACGATACAGGTATTTTCGGCCGTGACAATCAAACCAGGCCCCATTGTCAAGCCGACTTTCGTCAATTCCTCAAAATCAACCGGCAAGTCAAGCATGCTCTCCGGCACGAAACCTCCCAAGGGGCCGCCTACCTGGACTGCCTTGAATTTTTTATCTCCCGGAATGCCGCCGCCGATATCAAAGACAATCTTTCTAAAGGTCGTTCCCATCGGCACTTCCACCAAGCCGCTGTTGTTAATCATCCCGGCCAGCGAAAAAACCCTTGTTCCCTTGCTGCGGCTGGTTCCTATCTTCCCATACCAATCAGCGCCCCGATTGATTATAAGCGGAACATTGGCCCATGTCTGTAAATTGTTCAGGTCGGTCGGGCTAGCCCACAGACCCCTTTCCGTCGCGTGATCATACTTTGTGATGGGCTCGCCTACCCGGCCCTCCATTGAAGCCATAAGCGCCGTCGATTCTCCGCAGACATAGCCCCCGCCATCGATGCTAATCCGGATATTGAGATCAAAACCGCAACCTAAAATATTTTTACCCAGCAGGCCGTACTCCTCTGCTTGCTTAATGGCGGTCTGGGTATTTTCTACAGTCAGGGGAAATTCATCCCCCACAAAGACATATCCCTCATTCGCCCCGATAGCATAGGCGCCGATTATCATCCCCTCTAAAATACTGTGAGGATTTCCTTCCATCATTCTTCTATCGACAAAAGCGCCCGGGTCGCCCTCATGACAGTTGCAGATAATATACTTGGTTTCAGCCTCAGCATTGCGGCACGCTTCCCACTTTATGCCGGCAGGAAAACCGCCGCCGCTGCGTCCGCGCAGGTTAGACTGCTTGATTTCGGCGATCACCTGTTCCGGCGACATGTTCAGGAGCGCGTTCACCAAAGCGGAATAGCCGCCTATCGCCAGATAATCATCGATACTTTTAGGATCAATCTTGTTATTGTCGCCGATAAGAAGCGGCAACTGGTTTTTGTAAAAGGGTATTTCCTGCTGATGCACTATTTTTTCGCCGGTATGGGGGTCAGTATAGAGCAGCCGGTCAATGACTTTCTTCCCAACTACAGTCTGAGAAATAATCTCCGGGGCATCTTCCGGAGTTACACCCAGATAGCAGATCCCCTCGGGATAAATAATAACGATAGGTCCTTTTTCCCCAAATTCAGGGCAGCCAGTTTTTTTGACATCAACCTTGTTTTGTAAATCCTGTTTTTTAATTTCTTTTTCAAGGGCGCTGATAACGCTATCGTTACCGAGGCCGATGCAGCCGGTTCCGTCATATATCGCAAGAAAAGGCTTATCGGGATTTCTTTTCGATAAGACGCCTTTCCTGATTTCTTCCAATTCGGCAGGTGAATTTATCCTCGGCATAATCTTCCTCTAATCGTAGTTTTTCAATATATCTTTTGCCTTGTCGGGGGTCATATTGCTGTAATAATTTCCATCCACTATCATTACCGGACCGGGCGCACCGTAGCCGAGGCAGTTAACTGTCTCCAGACTGAACTTCAGCTCTGTATCCGTTTCCCCCGGTTTAATGCCAAGCATTTCCTCAACTGCAGCGAGGATGCGCGGCGCACCCTGCACATAACAGGCAGTGCCCATGCAAATTTGAACTTCATGACGTCCCTTGGGCATTAAACTAAAGGCCTTATAAAAGCTTGCTATATGCTGTAGTTTGCTTAACGGCAAAGGAGTTTGCAATTCCTTATTGACCTTCTCCAGCACTTCCTTGGAAAGCCAATGATGTTCTTTCTGAATATCCAGTAATATTTGGATCAGTGAGCCGGCATCACCCTGATATTTATTAACAATCTGATCGATTTTATCGTCATCCATAACTACTGTTTTCACCTTCTTCCTTCCCATAATCCCTATGCATACTCCTTCACTTTAAGACGGGAGAAAAGCGCTTCCGGCTTTCATCGAACCGGACTAAGCCCTGTCTTGCCGAAACCTTCAGGTGTCTGGATACGTCAGAGGGGTTTATGCCTAAAGTACTGGATATTTCTGCTGCGGAAAGGGGACTTTTTCGCAGCAAAAACATAATTTGGGCGATTGCCAATTTCTCTGCAACTAACTCCCGAAACATCATCTCGACATCGTCGCTGGCGAAATACTCATCATATTCTTCAACTGTTTCAAAATGAACCCTCAGCCGTTCCCTTTCGACCAGCTTGAGTTGGGGAACCAAATTTTTCCCTGTTTCCAGTTTGAAATTCAATTCATCCCTGTCCATCCCCTCGCTCGCGCCGATTGGGCCTAACTCCTTGAGTTTATGCGTAAAGTCAGTTACTACTTCGGCAAAACGGATCCCCTCAGAGGCAGAGACCCACTCGATCCTTAGCCTTTCAGGGTTAATCCCCAGCAGTTTCAGCAATTTTCTTAGTATATGCATCATGCTCAAGGCATGGTAATTCCCCTCCACGCCATAATGGCATTCACCAAGCCAGCAACCGCCGATAAAAACCCCATCTGCCCCGTTGGCGAAGGCCTGAAGGATAAATTCCGGATCGACTCTGCCGGAGCACATCAGTCTTATCACTCTTATGTTAGATGGATATTGATACCGCGCAACCCCCGCAAGGTCTGCCCCGGCGTAGCAGCACCAATTGCATAAAAATCCCAAAATATTCGGTTCAAACTTGTGCCCAATAGCCATTCTTAACTCCATTCCTTGGCAGTAATCCCTGTTTTTCCCATTATTGCACTTCTACAGGAGCTGGGAATGCCACGTTAATCTGGGAAAGTATCTCTTTATTGGTATAGTGTTTCAGGGAGATAGCGCCTACCGGACACTTTGAGTTGCAAAGCCCGCATCCTTTGCAGAGGATGGAGTTGACCCGCACCCTGCTGCCCTGCGGCGTCTCATGAAACTCTATAGCGCCGTCCGTACAGGCAGAAAGACACGCCCCGCAGGCAATGCACTCGTTCTCATTCACCTCGCAAACAGCGCCCGAGGCGATAAGCGTATCCCGCGCGAGAATAGTTACCGCCCGGCTGGCAGCCCCATAAGCCTGGCTGATCGTCTCGGATATGTGCTTGGGATAATGGGCCATCCCGCACAGAAAAACGCCGCTCGTAGAAAAATCAACCGGCCTTAATTTTACATGGGCTTCCTGGAAGAAGCCGTCCTGGTTCAAAGGCACCTTGAAGAATTGTGATATTTCTTCACTCGTCGCCGCCGGAATGACGGCAGCGGCCAAAGCAAGCAAATCAGCATCAAGAGCCAGCTTCTTTCCCAAAACCGGATCGGTGACGGTAACCCGGAGGATTTTCCGGCCCTCCTCCTCGGCGGCCTCCACAACCGGTTTGTCATTGGCCTCATAGCGGACGAACTTTATCTCCTGATTGGCCGCTTCCCGGTAATAATCCTCACTGAACCCGTAGGTTCGCATATCCCGAAAGAGAATATAGACATCCATCTGGGGGTTTATCTCTTTTAACTTCAGGGCATTCTTGACAGCCTGGCTGCAACAGACCCGGCTGCAGTAATTGCGATCTGCCTGTCGGCAACCGACGCACTGAATCATCACCAGGCTCTGAGCGTTCATCAGCCTTTCTTCCTTTTTGACGATTTTCTCCTCTAATTCCAGCAGGGTCAATACCCTGTCGTCTTTGCCATAGAGGTACTCGGCAGGCTTATATTCTTCGGCGCCTATAGCAATAATGGATACCCCATGATGTAGCTCCTTGACGCTTCCCCCGGATTTTACCCTGGTTGTAAAATTCCCCACGAACCCGGAAACTTCCATGATGGCGGCGCCCTTGGATACATGAATGAGGGGGTGCTGATAAACCTTGCGGATCGTGTCACGCAAATATTCTTGAACATCCAAACCTTCCAGGGTGTATGCAAGTCTGCGCGCCACCCCTCCCAGTTCCTTGTCTTTTTCCAGCAGATAAACCTCAAATCCCTGATTGGCCAAGGCGAGCGCACTGGTCATGCCGGCGATGCCCCCTCCGACCACCAAAGCCCTTTTGTCAACCGGCAGCTCAAATTCCTGGAGCGGCTGCAAAAGCGAAGCCCGCGATACCGACATCCGGATTAAATCCTTTGCCTTTTTGGTGGCAGATTCCTGCTCGCGGGAGTGCACCCAGGCGCAATGCTCCCGAATATTGGCAAATTCAAAGAAATAGGGATTAATCCCCCCTTCACGAACCGTATCCCGGAAGAGCGGCTCATGGGTGCGGGGGGTGCAGGCGGCGACAACCACGCGATTGAGTCCTTTTTCCCGGATTGTATCCGAGATCTGCCGGGCATTGTCAGTAGAGCACGCAAAGAGGCTTTCCTGAGCATGAACAACGTTTTTCAGGGTCGAAGCATATTCCGCCACAGAGGGAACATCCACAACTCTTCCGATATTGGTCCCGCAGCGGCACACAAAGACGCCTACCCGCGCCTCCTCATCCGAGACATCCTTTTCCACGGGATACATTCTTGCTCTGGCCAGGTCCCCCCGCTGAAAGGCAAGAATTTGACCGCAAAGGGACGCAGCCCCGCTGGCCCCCATAACCGATTCGGGGATATCCATCGGCCCCTGAAAGGCGCCGCTTACAAAAATCCCCGGACGAGTGGTCTCCATCGGGTTAACAGGGTTGGTTTTACAGAATCCCTGGGCATTAAGCTCTATGCCGAATTTATTTGCAAATTCCACGGCGCCGGCAGGAGGCGTTAATCCTACGGATAATACCACCAGATCGAATTCCTCCTCCTTTACCCCATCTTCGAGAGTCGAGTACCGGATCGTTACATTCTTGCTGTCCGGGATTTCTTTTCCTATCGATACATAGCTTCTGATAAATCGCACCCCGGGAAGCCCTTCCGCCCGTTGGTAAAATCGCTCGAAATCCTTGCCATAGGCCCTGATGTCGTTATGAAATACCGTACACTCGACTGCCGGGTCATGGTCTTTTGTTAAAATTACCTGTTTCTGGGTATATGTGCAGCAGACAGCGGAACAATAGCTGTGTCCGCCCGGGACAACCTGTCGGGAGCCGACACACTGAATCCAGGCCAGCTTGTGGGGATACTTCCTGTCCGAAGGACGCAGAACCTCGCCTGCGAACGGCCCGGTGGAAGACAGCAGCCTCTCAAAATCAAGGCTGGTTATTACATTCTGCATCTGACCGTAGCCGTAGTCGCCCCGTGGCTTGGGATCAAATATCTCATAACCCGGCGCCAGAACTATTGCCCCAACGCTTATTTCCAGCTCCTCCGGCTTTTGTGTAAAATCTATGGCGCCGTTCTTACATATTCCCAGGCAAATGCTGCATTTTTCGTCGTTCAGGTAAAGGCAGGCTTCCGGGTCAATGTAAGAGATAAGCGGCACTGCCTGAGAAAAATGGATGTGGATTGCTTTGCTCAACGATAATTTTTGGTTATATGGATCAGGGACCTTCACCGGACAGTACTCTGAACAGGCCGTGCAGCCCGTGCATTTGTCCACATCAACGTACCGGGGCTTTTTAATCAGGGTGGCCTTGAAGTCCCCTGCTACGCCTTTGACTTTGTCAACTTCCGTGTAGGTCAGGATCTCTATATTGGGATGTCTGTCGCATTCGATAAACTTTGGCGATTCAATGCACATGGAACAGTCATTCGTGGGGAACGTCTTATCAAACTGGGACATCTTGCCGCCAATTGTCGTTGATTTCTCAACCAGATAAACCTTGAACCCCATATCCGCAAGGTCGAGGGCAGCCTGAATGCCGCTGATCCCTGCGCCGACGACCATCACATCGCCCCAATTGCTTTCTGTGAGACTTTTGCAAGGCTGTCCCGCCACTGCTTCTTTTCCCATTTTTATCTGTCCTTATCAGGTTGCTTCGGTTACCTAAATCAGCTCCTGGATGATTTCCGTAATATCTTTAATCGCCAGCGCTTCGCTATCCTGCATGTTCAAGCGGCTGTCCTCGAAATTGGTGATGCAGTAAGGACAGGCCGTTACCAGCTCCTCGGCCCCTGCCTCCACCGCCTGCGCCAACCGCAGATCGGAGAACCGCTCGCTCTTGGGCGTCTCCATCCAGATCCGCCCTCCGCCCCCGCCGCAGCACAGACTGTCCTGCCGGTAATCGGCCATCTCCAAAAGCTCCAGTCCGTCTATCTTCTTCAAAACCTCCCGCGGCTCGTCGTATATCCCGTTGTGCCGTCCCAGGTAACAGGGATCATGCCAGGCAACCTTCTTTTCGTAACCCTTCGCAAGCTTCAGCCGGCCTGAATTGATCAGCTCAAACAGGTACTGGGTGCTGTGAACCAGCTCAAAGTGCACCATGAATTCGGGATATTCGTTCTTGAAGGTGTGGTAGCAGTGAGGCGAGGAAACCAGAATCTTCTTCACCCCGTTTTCGATAAAAGTCTTGATGTTGGCCCGGGCCAGACGTTTGAATAACTCCTCATCCCCCGCCTTGCGGATGCTCTCCCCGCAGCAGCCTGCCTGCGCACCCAGAATCCCGAAATCAACCCCTGCCTTGTTGAGGATATTAACCGTCGCGACCGCAACCTTTTTCATCCGGGGGTCATAGCTGGGATAGCAGCCGGGAAAATAAAGCAGCTCCATCCCCTCGGCAAACGTCTTTACAGACAGACCTTTTGCCCAGTCCCCCCGCTTCTCCCGCTTTTCATTCAACGGATTGCCCTCGGCCATCAGGCTGGAGCTGATGCCGCGGAGCGGGCGGACGGAAGTGGGGAACACCCCGTATTCCGTGGCAACCCGGCGCAGGGAAACCCCCAGCTCGATGATCTTGACGCCGCGGGGACAACGCTGCGGGCAGCGGCCGCAGGTGGTGCAGCGCCACATATCGTCGCTTTCGATCTCCGTCAAACCGAAGGTGGCCTGGCGGATGAGCTTGCGCATGCTGAACTTGATCACCCGGTTCCACGGACAGACAGAGTCGCACATCCCGCATTGATAGCAGAACTTGAAAACCTCTCCGCCGTTTTCCTTGATGACGTCTATTATCTCCCTGTAAGGAGCTACTGTCTCCATTGCGTTCCTCTATGCTCTTGTTTCGCCTTAATAATTTCAGCCCTTCTGGGACATGGACATCCGGGCAACGGCATCGGTTACCTTCTGCGAGCCATATTTGTTTACCAAGGACTCCAAGCCTATTTTCAAATCTTCCGGCTTTGCCTCTTTTTCCTTCCCCTCTTCCTCAAACGTTTCTTCATAAGTCAGGGCGCCGAAAGTGCAAGCCTGCACGCACATCGGCTCCGACAGGGGCGGTTCGTCTTCACACATATCGCATTTTAGAGGAAGACCTGAATCGGGTTCCTTAAAGTGATCCCTGGAGGGGCAGGAAGCGCCGCAGAAGCTGCACTGGCTGTATTCTTTTTTATCGATAATATAAGATTGTCTGCCGCTGCATTCGGCTGGCGTATAATTAGTGGCGCGCACCGGAACGTACAAATCAGTCCGTTCATAAATGAAAACCCGAATCCGGGCCCTCGCCGGATTAATGCTGCTATATCTTGGCGAAGCGTGGAATGCGGCGCAGGAAAGCTCACAAGCCCGGCAGCCAGTGCACTTATCAACATTAACTTTTATTTCTTTAACTGTTTTCTTTTTTACCCCACCATTCACGGTTAGCACCCCCATAGACTTTATTGATGAACATGAAGCTACGCTTTTTTCTCTTTTCCGGCCGAAGCAGCTTCGTTATCCTTCAGGATTCCCTTCTGGAGGAAGTCTTCGCTGACGTAGTCCAAGCCCAGTTTGTCCAACGTCTCTTTGGTAGGAATACCGTCTTTATTCCATCCCTTGAATTCATAATAATCGTCAAGCAGCTTTTGCTCATAATCATGGTCTCTGATTGCCCAATGGTCTTCAGGAGGCTTTTCATCAATTCTTCTCATGCCCCTTCGGACATTTAGGGCTCTGACCAGGGTCCGGTTCCTTTGAAACACTTCCCACAGCAGGGTTTCATCCATCTTTATCCCTGTCGCAAACGATATTAAAGGCGGCATATTATGGATATGGTAAGCCGACCTTCCGCCAAACTGACCGCCTCGGAATGATGAAAGAAATCCGCAGATCCCGGTGGCATCATCCAGGTAATGCATCGCCTCGTTCCAATCGCAAATGGCGCAAGACGCCTCATTGGAGATGGTGTCGCGCTTTTCCCATTCCATAAAATATTTTTTAAACTTTTCATCAGGCACCGAAACCCACCCATTTACAAACTCTTTTCTCTGCTCTATGGTGGGAAGGGGATCCTGGGGGAAGGAGCCTTCAATCTGGGTAATCGCCATCTTCTCACCCGTGGCCAACATGAGAAAATAAACGGGATTCAGCCTTCCCAGCTTGATAGGCAACTGCTCAAATCTTTTGATGGTGTTATGATCATACGCCTCGGCGCCGTTGCCGATCTGACGCGCCGCCAAAGAAACGCCATTGGCTAAGATATCCCCGATCCCTTCCCGGTGAACAATTTTTTCCAGCAGATAGAAGAATCGTTCCCTGACGTTTACCGGCATTCCCGGAAAATCATGGTCTTTCAAAATGCCGGCTTCGTACAGCTCAAGGGCAAAGGCGATAACCTGCGGCGTTGAGTATGAGTCCAAACCGTACTCCTGAGAAATGCCGAGTATCTCATAACTGAAGTCCAACTCTTGAAAGGCCGCCATATGATAGGTGTCTTTCCCGTAGCATTTATAGGAGAATGTTGGTTTTCCCGGAAAGGAGATCACATTGTGGCAGACCTTGGGGCAGTTATAGCAGCTTGTCTGCCGGTTCATATACTTATATTTGAGATTGCGCCATCTCTCTTCGAGTTCCTTGCTCCAGAAATCCCTTCTTCGCACCCGCGCATTGCCCCAGGAAAAATTGTTGTGGTGAAAACTGTCATCCTCATCAGTCGCCATCCAGTCTCCGACATACGGGTTTTCAGCAATTGACTTCCTTAGGTTTTGGCACATCTCAAAAAGCTCTGTCGGCCTTGCGATATTCAGGTCCTTCGTCCCGCGAATCGCTATCGCCTTCAGCCGTTTATCGCCCATGATCGAGCCTACGCCGCGGGCCGCGCTGGAGTGGCTGTGATCGATGGAAGCCATATTGACCCTGTTTTCGCCGGCCGGGCCGATAGCCGCCACCTGAATTTTTTCGCTCTTCAAATCTCTTTTAATTTGTTCGGCAGTTTCCTGGCAGCCCATACCCCGCAGATGACTGGCATCGCGTATTTCCACCTTGTCATTGTTTATCCACAAATAAACCAGCTCGGATGATCTGCCACTGATGACTATTTTGTCATAACCGGCATGCTTGAGTTCCGCTCCAAAATATCCCCCCAATAATGAATGGGCATGCAAGTTGGTCTGGGAGGAAAAGGTATTAACAATGGTGCGGTTGGCGCCGGGAACAGGGGTTCCTACTAAAAGACCTGAGCTGAAAATTAATACATTTTCGGGGGAGAAGGGTTCAACTTCCGCAGGAACCCTGTCCCACAGTATCTTGTCGGCAGTGCCCTGACCACCCAGAAAAAGCTCGGTTAATTTCGGGTCAGTTTCGACCCTGTCAATGCTTCCCTGGGATAGATCAATCTCTAAATTAAAACCTGTCTCTCCGTACCTCATTTTTTCCCCCTTCTTGATTGCCTGAACCCGTTGTAGATTAAATACTTATCTAACTGGATCATGCATTTCATGCAAAACGGCCTGCGCCTGCACAAGGCCAAGACTTAAATACTGGTTAAATTTATAAAGCTTTGCTACATTAATATTTATGCCATGGTTTCAGTAACGAATACAACTCTGGCGGCCCCTTTGAAAAGCGACCCAAGGAAAAACCTGATTTATGACATAAGAACCATTCCAACACTCCAAACTCGGTCGGGACTTACAAACAGATTTAAAAAATAATGTCAAGTTTTTTGTATGCAGTATCAAAGCCCGGAGGAAAATTTTTCATTAGCGCCGTGCGGCATCGATATTTACACATTAAACCGGAAATTGATGATCTCGCCGTCCTGAACAATATACTCCTTGCCCTCGAGACGGAGTTTCCCCTGGCTTCTGACCCCGACGTAGCTGCCGCCGCAGGCGATGAACTCCTCGTAGCCAATAACCTCGGCCTTGATGAACCCCCGTTCGAAATCGTTATGGATGACCCCGGCGGCTTTCGGGGCCTTTGTTCCGGCGGGGATTACCCAGGCCTTGACCTCGTCCTCGCCGACGGTGAAGTAGGAAATCTGGCCGAGGAGGGAGAAAGCGGCTTTAATCACCCGTCCAAAGGCGGCCTCGGCGATGCCAAGCGACTGGAGAAATTCATTGCGTTCTCCAACGGGCAGGGCGATCAGTTCCGCCTCGATTTCACAGCAGATGCCGATGCCGGGAACATCCGTTCCCAATGCCTGCAAAAAGGCAACGGCGACCGATGGATCGTCCTCCGGGGTATTGACGACCACAAGTTCCGGGCGAATTGTCCAGAAGGAAAAGCTCCTCAGGCCGTGCTTCTCTTCATCGGAAAGCGGCAATCCCCGGAGCGGCTTGCCGCCCTCAAGCTGTTCCAGAAGCCTCGGCAGGACCGCGGCGTGCAGGGCATCCTGCGGGGTCATCGGTTTTTTTGCCGTTTTGGCGAGCCGTTCCAGGCGGTTTTCCACGATCAGCAGGTCGGAAAGAATCAGCTCGTCTTCAAGCTTGCGGTAGCGGCCAAGCGCCTCCGCTAGATCAAGCGCGGTGAAGGCGTCAACGATATGGACAAGCCCATCGGCACCGGAGAGGCTCTGACGGACGGCATTCCATGCCTTCTCACCTGCGGCGTTAACATCGCTGAAGGGGATTCTGGCGGGTGAAACCTTGACCGGCGCGAAGATTTCGACCAGCCTCTCGAAGCGTGGGTCGGGCACGGCAGCGAGCCCTCGCACGCAGGTCTCACCGTGCAGATCGCGGCTCTTGACGCCGGTCATGATCTCAAACAGGGTGCTTTTCCCGCTTTGCGGCAGGCCGATAATTCCAATTTCCATTTATTGTTTCCTCAGGCAAAGGCCTTTTATGAACATTAAGCTACGCTCTCAATACGGGCCATCGCCTCTTCCAGCCGTTTATCCGGTACAGTCAGCGAGATGCGGACAAATCCTTCGCCGTACTGCCCATAGGCGGTGCCGGAGGCCACGACAACGGCCGCCTTCTCGAACAGGTGGTTGGTGAATTCAAGAGAACTCATCCCTTGCGGGGTCGGAATCCACAGGTAGAAGGTACCCTTTGGCGGATTGAAGTCTATCCCGATCTTGGCGAGCGTCTGTAAAACCCGTTTGCGTCGGGCAGCGTAGATCTGGAGCATGCGGTCTATGTTTCCGCCTTCGCTTCGCAGCGCTTGAATCCCCGCGAACTGGATCGGGTTGAAGATGCCGGAGTCGGTGTTTTCCTTGACTTTGCTCATCGCGGCAATCAGCTCCCTGTTGCCGATGGCCATGCCGATCCGCCAGCCGGCCATGTTGTAAGGTTTGGAAAGGGAGTTCAGCTCAACGCCCACCTCCTTCGCCCCCGCGGCGGACATGAAGCTCAATCGCTCCTGGCCTGCGAAGACAACCTCGCTGTACGGGTTGTCGTAGCAAACGGCGATGTTGTTTTTCTTCGCGAAGATGACCAGTTTATCAAAAAAGTCACGGGTCGCGCAGGCCCCTGTCGGGTTATTCGGATAGTTCAAAAACATCCCCCGGGCCTTTTGCAGCACATCTCCGGGTATTTCCTCAAAGACGGGCAGATATCCATTTTCCGGCCGGATAGGAACACTCCAGGGAATGCCGCCTCCCAGCAGGATGCTTGCCCGGTAAGCCGGGTATCCGGGATCGGTCATCAGCACAATGTCCCCGGGGTTTATGCAGGCCATGATAAAATGGTGACAACCCTCCTTGGAACCGATGAGACCAAGTATCTCAGTCGCCGGGTCAAGGCTGACATCATATCGCTTCTTGTACCAGGAGGCGACCTCCTGGCGAAAGGCGAACATCCCCTTCTCCTCGTCCGTCGGATAGCGGTGGTTCTCCGGGTCGCGAGCCTGAAGGCAGAGCTCCGCGATGATCGCCTCTGGGGTCGGCTCGACCGGATCCCCGATCGCGAGGCTGATCACGTCAACGCCGGCCGCCTTGGCGGCGGCGATCTTTTTCCTCAATTCCATAAACAGATAAGGCGGTATTTTTGTCAAACGCTCGGCAATCTGCACGCTCATTCCCCCTTCCTCCATGCTTCATCCCACAGTTTTCCCTGATATACGACAGTGACCTTTCCCTCTAAATAAACATCCGTAAAGCCGTCGTTTGTCTTTTTAAAGTATATTGTCAGTATTTCGCCGCTCTTGACATGGACCGCAACCGGCGACTGGACGAACCCCTTGCGGGCGGCGATCAGGGCCGAGGCTACGGAGCCGGTTCCACAGGCGAGGGTTTCATTCTCGACGCCCCGCTCATAAGTCCGCACCCGGAGCGTGTGGTCGTCAACAATCAGGACAAAATTGGCGTTAGTCCCGGCTGGCTGGTAATGGGCATGCCGGCGTATTTCCCGTCCGACATGAAAGACGTCGAACTGATCAATATCTTCTATAAAATGAATCGCATGGGGGACTCCGGTATCCACGCTGTGGATGGCAATGTCGCTTCCTCCCACCTTGATCTGGTCATCCATCGCCAGGCTGTGCGGGGCGGTCAGGTGAATCTTGGCGACATCATTTTTTACCTCGGCATCAATGACGCCTGCAATCGTTTCAAAGGACATCCGCGCTCCGGCGATTCCCTTGAGGAAGGCAAAGCGCGCGGCGCAGCGCCCTCCGTTGCCGCACATCGCCGCTTCCGAACCATCGGCGTTGAAAAAACGCCAACGGAAATCGACCTTGTCGGAAGGTTCGATCACAATAAGGCCGTCCGCTCCAACGGAAACCTGCCGCGCACAGACGGTTTTTGCAAAGGAAGCCAGCTCTCCGACCTGAAGATTTCTGTCCATATTGTCGATAAATATGAAATCATTGCCGCTGCCGCTTAGCTTATAAAATTCAATCATCAGAACCTTTCTGTACGAGCGGTTCGCGAACCGCCCCTACCCAAACGATCAATCCGACTCCTCTTCCGCTCTCGGGATTGCTGTGGGCAGGTTTTCCGGGAGGATCGTCTCGACGCCATCGGGGGTTGTCCCTTCGAGGAAACACTCATAGATCACATCCTTGCCCGATCCTTGAGCCGGCAAACCGGTTTTTTGCCTGACCTTGACGAAAACGATTCCCTCCGGGGCGGGAAATTGCTCGGCAGGCGATTCTTCCAGAGCCTTTTGTGCAAAATAGAGCCAGATCGGCGCCGCCGCCCGGCCACCCACCTCCTGTCGCGCCATCGATCTTTCCTGATCGAATCCCACCCATGCCCCTGCAACCAGCGACGGGGTGAAGCCAAGGAACCAGGCGTCGCGGGTATCGTCGGTTGTTCCGGTTTTTCCGGCAACCGGTCTTCCGAGCTTCTTTATCATCTGCGCCGTACCACTTTCAACAACATCCTGCATGACCCATGTCGTCATGAACGCGATCCGCGGGTCCATCACCTGTTCAGACTTTGGCTGGGTCTCTTCAAAGACATGTCCGGTGCGATCGACGATCTTTTTGATGAAGAAGGGCTGAACCCGCTGCCCCCCGTTGGCAAGCACGCCGTAAGCCTGGACAAGTTCCTGCAGGGTAACGCCGGCGGTGCCGAGGGCCAGTGAGAGGTTGCGTGCCAGGGGCGAGGTTATTCCCATGTTTTTAGCATAGGCAATCGCATAATCCACCCCTATTTCTTCCAGAATCTTGATCGAGATGATGTTCCGGGAATGGATCAAGCCATTGTGCAAAGTCGTCGGTCCGAGAAATTTCCGGTCAAAATTTTGAGGCGTCCACACCCCATCCGGCTGCTGGGGATCGGGATAGACGATCGGGGAATCAACGATAACCGTGGAGGGCGTCATTCCCTTGTCGAAGGCGGCGGTGTAGATCAGCGGTTTAAAAGCCGAACCCGGCTGGCGCCTGGACTGAGTCGCCCGGTTGAACTCGCTGTGTTGGAAATTACGTCCTCCCACCATCGCCAGCACGGCGCCTGTTTTCGGATTCATCGCGTACAGGGAACCCTGAAGCTCCCCTTTTTTGTAGCCTTCCCGCTCTTCTACTTCACTTACACCGCGTTCAACGGCATCTCGCGCCGCCATCTGCATCTTGATGTCGAGCGTTGTGTAAACCTCCAGACCTTCCTTGTAAAGGACGTCTCCGCCGTATTTTTCCAGGATGTAGCGGCGAATGTTTTCGATGAAATAAGCGGCGATCTTGTCTTTTGGCTTTATCGAGCGCAACCGCACCTTTGTCGCCAGCGCCCGGTCCCGCTCTTTGGCCGTTATGTATCCATCCTCCAGCATCCTGTCGAGGACGTAGGCCTGCCGCTGGTAAGATTTATCAGGGTGCAGGTAGGGGGAATAAGCACTGGGCGCCTTTGGAAGTCCGGCCAGGATCGCGACTTCGGCAAGCGTCAGCTCTTTTGCGCTTTTCCCGAAATATCCCTGGGAGGCCGCCTCTATCCCGTAGGTCCCGTGGCCGAGATAGATATGGTTCAAATAGAGGGTGATAATCTCCTCTTTGGTCAGATATTTTTCAATCTTGAGGGCGAGGAGCGCCTCCCTGATCTTGCGCGTGTAGCTCTTCTCCGGGGAGAGGTAAAGCAGTTTTGCCACCTGCTGGGTAATAGTGCTTCCCCCTTGGACGATGTGTCCCGCCCGGACATTCTTGAAAAAAGCCCGAAACAGGCTCTGCGTGTCGAAGCCGCCATGCTGGAAAAAACGCGAGTCTTCGGCGGCGATAAAGGCCTGGATAGCTATCTTCGGGATATCCTCGTACTTGACAACCTTGCGGTCCTCGAGAAAAAACTCGTCGATCAGTTCGTTGTTGTCCGCATAGACCCTGGTCGTGATGCTCGGGCGGTAATCCTTCAGGGCTGCAATACTGGGCAGCTCCTGCAGCAGCGCGAAATATACCAGACTGCTTCCCGCGAGGGCGGCGCCTACGAAAAGCACTATAAAAGCAATAACGGCGATCCCCAGAAGGGAGCGGCGCGAGGCTGAGCGCTTCTTCTTTGGCAGGGTGGAATGTCTAATCGTCATGATTGGTCGGCTTCCTCGTTTTCGGCTTCTTCGGGGGATGATTTTTTCTTGCCGGCGAATTTTGTCAGAACAATGCTGACCTCGTAGAGAATCAGGAGCGGACCTGCCATTAGAATCTGACTGATTGCGTCCGGAGAAGGTGTGAGAACGGCGGCGGCAATAAAAATAATCAGAATGGCATAGCGCCGCTGCTTTGCCAGCATTTTTGAGTTGACGATCCCGATCTTGGCAAGAAAAAACAGGAATACCGGCATCTCGAAACTGAGACCGAAGGCAAGCAGAAATTTAAGCGTCAAACTCAGATATTCACGGAACGAGATCATCGGCTTTAAAAAGTCTGTCGAAAAGCTGACAAAAAAACGAAAGGCCGGCGGCAGGGCAATAAAATAACCGAACAGCACCCCGCCGGCGAAAAGCAGTGAGGAGAAGAAGACAAACGGAACGACCGCCCGTTTCTCTTTTTTGTAAAGCCCGGGAGAGATGAAGCGCCAGATCTCGAACAGGGTATAGGGGGCAGTCAGCAGCAGAGAGGCAAAAAGGGCGATCTTCATGTGGATGAAGAATGCCTCTGGAAGTCCCGTGAAGATCATCGAACTTTGCGCCGGCATCGCCTCGACCAGCGGCTTGGTGATTACCTTGAAAGACCAGTCCTTAAACAGATAGCAGACCCCGAAGCCGATGGCGACAACGATCAGCACCCGGATCAGGCGCGCCTTCAGCTCTTCGAGATGCGAGGTCAGGGGCAGTTTTTCTTCTTCTGAATTTTCCGTTTCCATAGATTTATCGGTAAAAAAATGTTTAGAGGCGCCGTCGGAAGGCTATACATGAGGTTTGCGTTCGTCGCCTTTGGGGGAATTCTTTTTATCCTCGGCCGCGGTAGAATCGGGAGCGGCGTTTTTTGTCTCTTCCTTGCCACCATGTTCCTTGCCACCATGAAGCAGGGCATCTTTTATGCCGTCCATGTCCTTTTTCAGCTCGTCGGTTTTCAGCGTCTCCTTGATCGTTTCCGTTGCGCCGTCGGCCGCCCTGCGAAATTCGGAAAGCCCTTTTCCCAATGCTTTGGCAATATCCGGCAGCTTCTTGGGACCAACCACAAGCAGGGCGACTACCGCGATTACCAACAACTCCGGCATACCAATACCAAACATGACCGCACCTCTAACGAATCTAACATCCCTTTATTGCGGGACCATGAAAATTCCCAAACGCATTTTCCCGAGGCGCTTATAACCGCAGCAGGAAAATTTTGTCAATATCTTTTCCGGGGTTGTAATTTTATAGAGTTGCCGCTTCGTCCCGGATATTTATCGGCGAAAAGAGTTTGACAGCGGGCAGCCTCCTATATTACTAATGGCCGCGTTTCTTCCGGGAGCGGTAATGTTCAGGAATGAGCCAGAAACCTTTTCTGACGTTCTCCCTGTCGTTCGTGTTTTAACCCCGACATATGTTCCGGCGGTTGTACATGAGCTTTTCCCCGGAAGCGGCCTGAAAAACTTGACCGGCAGCAAAGGAGCCAGATGGCAAAAAATACCGGAATCGTCAAGAATGCGCAATATGTGCGGCACGGCGGCGTCTTTAGCCAGCCCGAGTCTCCCGAGCGGCTGAGCGCCATCTACGATATGCTCGAAAATCCAGATATGTCATGGAAATTCAACAACATCGATGCGCGATACGCCACGCGCAGAGAACTGGAGATGGTGCATCTCCCCTCGTATATCGATGCTATCGCCGCTACGGCCGGGAAAAACCTGACAATGCTCGATCCCGACACCGCCGCAACCGCCGACACGTTTGATGCGGCAAGACTGGCCGCAGGCGGGTTTATCGCCGCCATTGACAGCGTTGTTTCTGGAGAGACGGACAACGCCTTCGCTATGGTGCGACCGCCCGGTCATCATGCGGCAGCAAATGCGGCGGCTGGTTTTTGCATCTTCAATAACATTGCCATCGGGGCCAGATACGCCCTGGATCGGCTGGGGATGAAACGGGTATTGATCGTGGACTGGGATCTCCATCACGGCAATGGCACCCAGCAGGCCTTCTACGAAGATGACAATGTGTTGTATTTTTCGACGCATCAGTCTCCTGCCTATCCGTGGACGGGCCGCCCGGAGGAAACCGGAAAGGGGGAGGGCGCCGGCTATACGATCAACGTTCCTCTGCGGCCCGGTGCGGGTGATGCCATGTACATACGCGTCTTTCAAGATATTCTTCTGCCGGTAGCCCATAAATTCCGCCCGGAGATTATCCTGGTTTCGGCAGGGTTCGACCCCTATGAAGGCGATCCGCTCGGAGAGATGAAGGTGACGCCGGCGGGATTTGCCGGCCTTGCCCGGATTCTGCTCGATCTGGCGGAAGAGGTTTGCGGCGGCCGCGTTGTGGCGGCGCTGGAGGGCGGGTATAACGTCTTGGGGTTGGTAAAGTGCGTCCGGGCGGTTTTACTGGAGTTTCTGGGAGAAACCCGGGCCACGCAAGAAGCGGTGGCGCGTCTTGCGAGCAAGGCCGATTTGGATAACGAACCGGCAATAGAAAACGTGCGGAAGCTGCAAGCGGCATATTGGCCGATTTTGAATGGATAACGCCATCAATGTCTTATCCCGGCAATCCGCGTTGCCATAGCGCAAGGTCAGGAGATTGGGAAGCCTTCGGCAGCGGCGCCGCAATCGCTTGATCAGTTTGTCGTATCGCCAATAAATTTGCCTTGACAAAAGATTGGTTGGAAGGCATATCGACGGCGGCTTAGCGATTTGAAGGAGCAAGTATTTGATAACATTTTCCGAAGCGGAATTGAGGGCTAAGGTTGTTAAGGCGATGGGCCATCCCGTGCGGATGATGGTCATCGGATTTATCCTGGATGGTGAACGCTCCTTTTCCGAAATATTCAAATTATTCAATTTGGATAAATCCACTATTTCCAAACATCTGCTTGTTCTGAAAGAATCAGGCATCATTTCTTCACGGAAAGTCGGCAGGGAAATGATCTATAGACTCGAAGAGACATGTGTGGCGAATTTCTTTTCATGTGCGACGGCCGTTGTTCAGAACAAGGTGGAGAAGCAATTGGAGGGGCTGAAGAGATAATTTTTTTTACGTTATGTTGGCAAATTTGCCAATCAACCTTTTGCGGGTAAGCGTCTATAGAACTGAAAAGACAGTCCAAGAGAAGAAGGGGGGTGAAGGCGGGCACTTTGTAACGTCAGGAGGAAAATCCATCAATGATATGAGGAGGAGGTATGTATAAAGACATGTTGAAAAATGGCAAAATGCGTTTGGTTTCATTGTTAGGTGCGATAGCAATAGTTTTTTTTGTTCTCTGGGGCTGCGGCGGTGGGACATCAAGTTATGATGCTGTCAATTACGACCCGGTGTTGACAAAAACCGCCAATGCGTTAGTCGATGCCACAACATTGAAGGGCTGGATGGATCAGGGGCTTGTACAGGGAGTGTCTTCTCCATTCGTTGCAGGTGAAAAAGTCGTTATCCTTGATTACAAGGATGCAACGGCCTATGCCAGTGGTCACATTCCGGGTGCCGTCAGGGTGGACGGCGGCGAACTGCTGCTTACCCGTCTCGAAGGCGTTGCGGAAATGGGGTCGCTTGTCACTGACGGTCCGCATATGGATGCAATTATACAAAGGGCCGGCATCGATGCAAATACAACAATTGTTTTCACAAGCTCCAGTGTTTCCAACGCAACCAGAGCATATGCCACATTCCGCTATTGGGGATTCCCTAAGAGCCGGTTGAAAGTGCTCGATGGGGTCGATACCGTCTGGAAGGCTGCAAATCCAATGAGTCTGGCCACCCCGACTATAAAGCCCTCCAGTTATTGCGTTACGCCGAACGGCGTCAATCGCGTCCAGACGCAGCTTCGCGCTTCGCTGGGCGAAATGATGCATGCAGTTCAGAATTATGATGGGACGAAACACGCCATCATCGACGATCTGAGCAATCCGGCGAACGGCCTGGCAGTGCCGGTGACTTCGACTTCCACCTGGTCGGGGAATATTTACAAGGGGATTCCCGGATCGACATCGGGGTTACTTCCCTATGCAGTCAGCGCCACGACGGAATATGTGGTTTTTGAAGGACATATGAAAAATGCCGTAAATTTGTACGCTACGAACATGTATGCTGGCAACGTATTCTTCCCCGCAGACGATGGCACTCCCGCCAGCCTCAAAAGCAAGTTCAACGCCGTCGGGATGGACGAGACAAAAACCGCTTATATCTACTGCCGCGCTGGCAACTTCGCGACGATTGAATTCTTTGCCCTGGATGGCATCTTGAACTGGAACGTCGTATGGTATGACGGTTCCTGGGGACAGTGGGCGCTCATGGCGGACAAGAAGGGCGGCAAACTAAAAGCGGGATCGATCTGGTCAACATACCCGCTCAGCGTTTCCGATCCCGTGCCGAACACTACCGATACGCTTCTGCCGAAATATGTAAGGGATGCGGTTGACGGAGTCACCTACAACACGGACAACACACCGGTCGGAAGTGCCGTAAAATATCCGATACAGCCTTTGCCCTATTACATTAATCTGGATGTCTTTACCTCGGTCACCGATCCGGCGGCAAACCAGATAGAAGCGACGGACAAGGCTTACAAAAGCCCGCTTAGCTCACCCTCGGGCGGTTCTTCCGGCGGTTCCTCCGGCGGCGGCTGCTAAAAGGAAGGCTATGGATTGAGTCTGCTCGTGAAAAGAAAAAATTAAAACAACCTAATAAAAGGAGAACCCTATGCCAAAAAACAGAATAACAGCAAAACTCGCAGCAGTTGTCCTTGGTGTGGCGCTGCTCGCCGGGACCGCCTATGCCGGTCCGCAAGTGAAGTTCGGGCCGAAAGATGAAGGTCTGCTGCAACTCGACTACAAGGGGCAATTGCAGATGACCATGCGCGACAATGGTTCCGGGACCAACAAGGAATCTGCCACCTATGATTTCAACTTTCGCCGCAACCGCCTGGCTCTCATGGGCAAATATGGCGAGCTGATAAGCATTTATGTGCAGACGGAGTACACCGAGCATCAGGATCTTGGCACGCTCACTGTAAGCGATACCGACAGCGGTTACGAGTTTCAGATGCTCGACGCGGTAGTGCGGTTCAACTTCGCTGATGCGTTCAAGGTGAACGCCGGCAAGTTCAAATACAACCTTTCGCGTGAAAACCTGGAAGCATGTGAAATGCCTCTTACCCTCGATCGGTCTCTCTTCATCCGCGCCCCCTATGTGACCACCCGTGACAAGGGTATCGCGATCTGGGGGAACCTGTTTGATGACATGTTCCAGTATCGGGCCGATGTCATGGAGGGGAGAAATGCCACTACCGCGGCCGCTCCCCAGCCGGAATCGAGTTTCCGGTATTCGGTGCGCGGCCATGTGACGCTTCTGGATCCGGAAAACGACTATGGCTATAAAGGGACCTATCTGGGGAATAAACAGGTTCTGACCATCGGCGCCGCCTATCAGTTTGAACCAGACGTCGCTTATGCGGATACCGTTGCCAAAACCGACGCGAAGGATTACAAGGCGTGGACGGCCGACATCTTTTTTGAATACCCCATAGAGAATTTTGGCACGGTTACCGCTTCCGCCGCCTATGAGGATATCGATCTCGGCAACGCATACAAGGGTTTTAATCCCGATCCAGATACGATTGGATTAAAGGGGGAGAAGAACGGTTTTTACGTAAAGGCCGGCTACATGCTGCCGAATACCCCGCTGCAGTTCTTTGCCAGATATGAAAAGTGGGCGTTTGCAAACCTGAATGGCATTGTCGACCAGGAGGTGGAATGGTACGGTGGAGGCTTCAATTACTACATCCGGGGCCAGAACCTGAAGATCACGCTTGAAGCGAGCAATACAAGTTTTGACAAGGGGACCGGGACCAGCGCCGACAGTACCGAAAGTTTTATGACTTTCGTCGCGCAGCTTCAGGTTATCTTCTAAGAAAAAAAGATCATATCCATACGCCAGGCCGCATAATTTCGAATACGGCGGCTTGGCGTATCAAAACACTAAATGAAAAGGAGGATAAGATGTCCGGAAGAATCAGGATCGGGATTATGGCGTTTTTGCTGGTTGTTTTAATGTCGGCATCGGCGATTGCGGCGGAGAAAATTAACTGCAAGGTTGCGAAGGTATCCGGGGACAAGGTTACCGTGGCAATCGAGGGAGCGGTTCCCCCGTGGGTGAAGAGCGGGGCTACGGTTATCGGCGGCGGCGGCGCCCCGAAGATTGTTTCAATGAAGGGCAATGAAGTTGTTCTGCGCTTCAGCAGAGCCAAGGCTGCCAAAATCAAGGTTGACTCAACGATTTCCCTGGAAGAGTCGTCTGGGGATGAGCTTCAGGGCTGCTGATTCTAAAGAGGGGGGCGACCGCACTTTCGCGTGTAAGGAGCTTTCAACATGCGGTTGTCTTCCCTAAAACAGGTTAGAGAGAGGTGGGTATGATAAAAATACCAATGAAAGGTCTGCTGTTGGCGGTTATAGGGATCATCGCCTTCGCTTCTCTTTCGTTTGCGGAAAAGGCCGGGATCGGTTGGAAAGAAACCATCGTCGCCAAATCCGGAAAGGCAAAGAGCGTTGCAGAGCTGGCAAAGATGTATGATTCGAGCTCGTGCGTTGAATGTCACAAGGAGCAGCATGACGAGGCTCAGAAGTCTATTCATTCGCGCTCGATTTTCGGCACGGCGCGTACAGCGATGACGATCATGAGCTCTATTGAAAATGGCTGGATGGAACAGCCTTATTCGGGGGTGAAGAGTCCGAAAGATGTGAAGGTGGAGCATCTGATGGGATGTGCGAAGTGCCATCTGCCGCAGCTTGCGGACGCCGAGGACTCGGTTGCCCAGGAGATTGTTACGTCTCTTTACCGCTGGAAAGACGCTCTGAAGAGGAAGGACAAGGAGACGGCGCAGAAGGAAGAAGCCAAACTGAAGAGCGTTTCCATTAACTGTCTTGTCTGCCATAACCGTAACGCCATCACCCATAAATGGCAGGATGGCTATCCGAAGGCGGGCGTTGTTTACGGCTCGAAGGATGGGGATCATCCCTCGGATGCTTTTCCGAAGATGGCAGTCAGTCCCATTATGAAAGAGGCGATTCAGTGCGGCCAGTGCCACGGGCTCGGCCCGAATTTCGAGCTGGACGAACCGACCCAGTGCTGCACTTCTTACGGCAGCTATCTTTGGTCGTACAAATCCGAGGTGGGACAAGAGTCCTGTCAGGGTTGCCACATGGAAAAGAGCAAGCTCGGTCATAATATCCAGGGATATAGGGACCCGGCGATGATTAAGGATGCGGTCGACTTCAAGGTCGAGGCATTCGGATACTACTGGCGCGACATAACCGACCTTGTTCCGAAGGTTGTGGTGAAGGTGGAGATGATCAACCGGTCGGGACACTCCATCCCCGATGGGTGACCGACCCCCAACCGACTGGTTCTGTCGGTAATTGCAACAACGAAGGATGGCGAAGAGGTTTTCAATCAGGAAAAGGTTTACATGCCGGTGCCGCAGCAATTGGCCCGGGGGGACCGGATGGGACGAGGCCCTTATGAAAAGAGCGGGATAATCGAGGATACTGGTCTCCCTCCCGGCAAGGCTGTTCATGAGCGTTTCGATATTCTTTATCCGTTCGGCGATGTAAAGGAGAACGGGAAGACGGTCAATAAACAGCTGGCGCACGATCTGAATGTCGAAGTGAAGCTCTGGTACCTTCCGTTCGGGTCGATGAATTCGAATGCGTTTCTCTGGCGTGAATTCAAAAAGACCGTCAGCGTCAGCACGAAAGGGAAATAGCAGACACGGGGACAGTTAAGTCCGGTGTCGGACAACAGCAAGCAGTTGAAAGCGACCGACGGGGGGAAATCCCGTCGGTTCTTTTTTGAGAATTCGTGCAAACAGCTTGACTGAGCGATGAGTTGATTATAGAAGCATTCCGTAAAGACGATCAGCGCAACTGCTGACATAACCGTGATCGACGCCAATGGTTTATAACCGGCTTTTTCCGTCATTTTTGATTCTGCTGTCTCTTCTCGGCTGTAACCAGCCGGATATGCGGACATCGACCTGCGAATCCTGCCACAGGGGCATCGAGATACTCTCTCCTGCTCACCATTCCTGTGTTTCCTGCCATCGCGGAGACGACCGGACGCTCGATGCCAAAAAAAGTCATCAGAACATGCTGGGACCGAAGAATCCATCCGCTCCCGATACCTGGGAAAAGGGCTGCGGAGAGTGTCACTACCACCAGCTAAGCCGCATGCGTTCCAATCTGATGTACACGACGACTGGCATGATCAAGAATATCCAGTTGACCTGGGAAGGTGAAAACGGGCGTCTTTACGCGGGCAAGGCCGACCGGGTGTTCGACGCCCGGGGGCATGAGCTGCTGCTCAACGGTGTCGCCGATCTCGATCATCTCTCCGGCGAATTGTACCGCAAGTTCTGTTCCCAGTGCCATGTGGGGATCGATACCACCAACGTTTACACGGCGAGCCACGCGGCTGGCTGCGCGGCCTGCCATTTCCCATACAACGACCGGGCGACTTACGAAGGGAAGGAGCCGTCGCTCAAAGGTAAATCACCCTATTCCGCAAGCCACCAGATGGAAAAACTTCCAGACAACAAGGTTTGCGTTCGCTGTCACAACCGCAGCGGCCGGATCGCCCTTTACTACGAGGGATTCAATGATGGCAGCAACTCTCTCGTGCCGACCAGAAACGGATCTCCCGGACCGGTCATGTTGAGCGGCAACCGCAATGCCACCCACATCGCCCCGGACGTTCATTTTGTCGCGGGCATGGACTGCATAGACTGTCATACTTCGCGGGACGTCATGGGGGACGGTTACGCGTATGAAAACATGTATCTCCAGACGGAGATCAGTTGCGAGGATTGCCATGGCGGGGGAGATTCCCGGCCCCGGTACCGCGAAATAACGAGGGAAAGCGATGAGGCGCTGCGCGAGTCTCAGCAGTACAAGATCAAGATGCGTCCGGGGATGAAGATGATGCTTACCGCCAAAGGGCGGATGTATTCCAATGTTTTTTACCAGGATGGGATTGTCTATGTTCTCGGCAAAAGGAGCGGGAAACTGTTCAAAAGCAAGGTTATTTCCGGAACTCCGGAGCATGCCGTCTTCGGGCATGACCGTCTGGAATGCTATGCCTGCCATTCGCGCACGGTGGCCCAGTGTTATGGATGCCACACCAACTATGACAAAACAAAGCCGGGGATAGATTATATCAAGCAAATGGTCACCCCCGGCCGCTTCAGCGAGACCGAGGATTACCGGGCGCTCTATCCGTTTCCACTGGCGCTGAATCAGCGGGGCAAGATTTCCCCTGTCACGCCCGGTTGTCAGACTTTTGTCACCGTCATCGAGGCGGATGGAACTGTTTCCAAAAACGAATACGTGGCAAAGTTCAAAGGAAAGAGTCAGTTGCGTTTTGCCCCGTTTTATTCGCATAATACCGGAACGAAGGCGATCGGGTGCAATGAATGCCACGCCAATCCATCATTTCTCGGTTTCGGCCAGCATGTGGTCGAGGGAAACAGCATAAACGCCACGATGATCTGCGAAAAATCGGAGAGCAAGCCGCTGGACGGCTATATCACCATGGAACAGGGAAAGGTGCGGTCCTTCTCCGCCATCACCCGTGAAAATTCCCGCCCTTTGAACGGAAAAGAGGTGCGGCGCACGCTCGCCGCCAATCTCTGCATCGTTTGTCATGACAAGGCAAAAGACCCGATTTACCGAAAGGAACTTGATTATAATGCGCTTGATGATAAGCTGCATCGCCGCCTGCTTGCTGTTCATTAACCCGGCGGGCGGCGCTGCCGGTAAAAACTGCACATCCTGTCATCAGGTTGTATTGAAAGGCATCCATGCGGCGCTTTCGTGCGCATCCTGCCACCGCGAAAAGCCGGACGTCATCGCCGATCCGGCATCCGGAAAGCATCATGCCGCCGGCTGCGTCGGCTGCCATCAGGGTTACGGCGCCCTGTTCGATCATGCCATGGCGACCAGAAGCAGGGAGAAGCTCTTTGTTCAGCGAACTATCGGCAACAGCGACTCCGGTTTTTTCGGAAAAAACTGCGGCTCCTGCCACCTGAAGAGTTGCACCGACTGCCACGGGGGGAAGGGGCACAACATCGTCAAGGCAGCGGACAAAAGCTGCATGGCCTGTCACAAGGGGTATTACGTCGGGATGGAGTACTACGGGATGGCGCCCCGGGAAGACAGCAGCCGTTACCAGAGAGGCAAGGCAGCTTTTGGCGAAAAATCCCTGAAAATGCTCCCGGACGTTCACGCGGAGGCGGGCATGACCTGCGGGGCCTGTCACTCCATGAAAAGCCTCGTTACGGGGGCGAAGTCTTCCCGGAAATGCGTCGATTGCCATCAGGCGCAGAAAACCGTCGTCGAGCACCGCATAAAGGCTCACATGGAAAAGCTGGAATGTTATGCCTGCCATTCCGCCTGGGCGGCGCAGGAGTACGGAACCTTCTATCTCCGTTTTATAAACAGCCCAGTGCAGAGGGAGTTTGAGGCAGTCAAAAACAGAGGGGAATATGTGAAAAGTTCCTATCTCAAGAAACAGGATGCCCCGCCTTTGGGGGTCAATGCCGCAGGCAGAGTCAGTCCAATCCGGCCCGAGTTTATTTTCTACGGAACGACCGTCAAAAACAACCGGCCGGAAGGAAAGGAAAGCCGGCTGCTTGCCGCCGAATGGAAGGCCTTTTTCCCGCATACGATAAGGCGGGGGACTCTCATGTGCGATGGCTGCCATGAAAATTCCCGGCGTTTTATTATGGAAAAAAAAGAGGACAGGATTTATAACCTTCCTGCCGACGGGATGACGCTCCCCTCTTTCTGGGAGCGAACTGGCCAGAAGGTTGTCAATGGAGATTTTCTGCCCCGTGAACGCTATCTGCGGATGTCGAAAAAAACGCCGGCTTATTGGAGAGGATACCTGGAAAAATGGCAAAAACTGGTCAATCGCGTCGACGGTTCCTCGTCGCATTAGCGTTTCTGGCAACAGGGCTTCTCTCGCTGACGAGGTTTTTGAAACCGGCCGCCAAGAGCAAAAAGACGTTGCTCGCCGTGGCCGAGAAAGACATTCCGAGTAACGGCGCCCTCGTGTATAAGGAGGCGCGAGTCGCCATCATCAGGGAGTCGGGTAAAATATCTGCCGTCAGTCTGGTTTGCACCCATCTGGGCTGCACCGTTTCCGCGACGACCGATGAGCTTGTCTGTCCGTGCCACGGAAGCAGTTTTGACTGGAAGGGAATCGTCATCAAGGGACCGGCGGACCGGCCTTTGCCGCAGTACAAGGTGGAAGAACGCGACGGACGGATTGTGGTACTGCTGTAATTATGGATTGACAGAGACAAGAAGCGGAAACATTTGCCAATTTTGACGGCAATCCCTCAGCGAGGAGAAGATTTTTTGTTCAAGGATTTTTTTAAACACATATTTCCCCGGATTGTACTGCTGGGCAATCTGCGGATAACCTATACCTTCTGCCTGGGCGGGCTGGCCTTTACCACGTTTTTACTGCTTATCGCCTCCGGGCTGCTGCTCCTTTTTTATTACCAGCCTGCGCCGGAACGGGCGTTTCAATCCATCCTGTTTCTGGAAGAATCGGTCTGGGGGGGGCGGTATCTGCGGAGCCTGCACCGGCTTTCTTCCCACTTTTTTCTCGTCCTCATTTTTCTCCACACCCTGCGGGTCATACTTACCGGGGCCTACCGCAAGCCGCGTGAGTTCAACTGGGCGATCGGGTTTTCACTCCTCTGCATTACGATTTTCGATGCGTACACCGGCTATCTGCTGCCAATGGACCAGCTCAGCCTGTGGGCGACCCAGACGGGGATGGAGCTGGTCGGGACAACGTTTCCGGGACCGCAGGTACGGGGGATCCTTGTGCCCGACGGAGTCGGCCAGCCGATGTCGCTGCTGCGTTTTTATATACTGCACATCGTGCTGCTGCCACTGTCGGTACTTTCTCTTTCCGTTCTCCATTTCTACCGCATCCGGAAAGACCGGGGACTTTTGCCGTATCTGTGAGTCTTTTTTCATCTTAGTCGCTGAGGTGCGATTGTGAAAGATTACATAAAGAGTTCGCCGCATTTTTTTCGCCTGATAAAACTGGCGGCAGCGCTTTTCTGCGGGGCGGTTTTCGTGCTGGCGTTCTTTATCACGGCGCCGCTTCAGGCGCCGGCAGACATCCGCCATGTTCCCAATCCGGTCAAGTCGGCATGGTTTCTGCTCTGGATTCAGGAACTTGTCAGCTATTCCCGCTATCTTTCGTATCTGGTCGCCGCGATCGGAGCTTTTTTTCTGCTCATCCCCTGGCTGCCGATCAGCCCCCCGGCCACCCGGGCCAGATGGTTTGCCGGCGGCCAGTTCCCGGTGACAGTCATCACGGTTGTCACGTTTACGGCCATTTTAGCGTTGACGATTATAGCCATGTTCTTCAGGGGTGAAAATTGGTCTTTTATCGCGCCTGTCTGGTAGCAATATTACTTGCGGTCTCTCTCGCGGATTACGCCTTTCCCGCCCGGCAGAGCGTCTGTATCACCTGCCACCAGCCTCACTATTCCGGCAAGGGGAGCTGTGTGAGCTGTCACAGGGGTGACGACCGTACCGGGCGTAAGGAAATCGCCCATTATGATCTTGTTGCCGGCAGATTTGCCCACTATAAAATCGAGGGGAGTCCGGTGGCGGAGCGGGGGAAAAAACTTCTGGAGCGATTCTCCTGCCGGCGCTGTCATCGTTACGCGGAAAAGGGGAACCATCTGGCGGGGAGTCTCGATGTGACGGGAGCGACTGGAAAGGTCCGTGATATCTACGAGTCAATCAGGGTGCCGGTGCTCTTCATGCCGAACTTCCATGCGAACGACGCCCAGATTGCCGATCTGGTGAACGCCATCCTGGCGCGTGCAAAATTTCAAAAGCCGCCGGTGGGAGAAACCGCCCTTATAGTTCATTTTCAGGACGTGAAAAATATCCGGAAGAACGTATTTGCCGGAAAATGCGGCAAGTGCCACAAAATCCTCAGCGAACAATCGGGCGGGCTGGGGAGCGGCTATATTGGTCCGAACCTGTCCGGGCTTTTTTCCGAATTTTATCCCAGGACGTATCGCGACGCGGAATCATGGAATCCCGACAAGCTCAAGAAATGGCTGGAAAATCCACGTGATATCAGGATAAACGCCATGATGCCGCCGGTGCGGCTTGCACCCGAGGAGTTTGAGCAGCTGCGGGGAATCATCCAGCTCGATAAATCCTTGCCCGATGCACCCAGGTAGTTTTTAAGCGTTGAATATTCGGTTGATTGAAGTGAGCTCCCCCCTTCTCTTACATGTTGTAAGTACAGCGATTCCTTTTTGATGGCATTATCAGAAAATAAGAACCCTTTGGGCCTGCCCTTTGCTCTATAGCCAATTGCATTGTCTTCAGAAATGTGTATATATACATCTACACATGAAGTGTATGGTCTGCTTTTTATGATTGTTAAACCTCTATAAGAGAAAGGGCTGAAGGAACAAATCATGAAAAATGTTAACGCGTTGAAGATAAGAAATCAGTTAGGCGCAATCTTGGAGGAACTCAGCGAAACCGGAGAGCCGGTTCTTATCAGCAAGGGACGAAAGGTTCGGGCCGTGTTGGTTACACCCGAACAGTTTGAAAGACGGTTTCTCGATTTTCAGACGGAAGAAAAAAAGCGGGAGCTTCTTGAGAAGATAGAATCCCTTCGGGCCGGGCGAATCGGGGGAAAAAGCAGCACGGATGTGCTACGAGAGTTAAGAGGGTATGAAGTATGATCTGGATCGTTGATGCCTCCGTTACCGTGAAGTGGTTCCTTGCAGAAGAGCGCAATTCCCCTGCCGATGCCGTGTTGAAGCGCTGGATCGATCAGCCGGAATTTTTTGCGATTCCGGAGCTGTTCTGTTTTGAGGTGTTTTCCGTTCTCTGTCGCATTCATCCCCGCGGGCGTGAAGTTTTCGTCGAGGGCGTTCTGCCGCTGATTCAGGGTGGAGTTCTCCGGCAGCCAATGACCGAGCAACTGGCCAGCGATGCGGCAAACTTAGTGGCGGACGGGCTCACCGGTTACGACGCGTGTTACGCGGCGCTTGCCCGCCAGTTGGGAGGCATGTGGCTCACCTTCGATGCGCGTGCTCATCGCCTGATCGCCTCCGAGGCCATTTCCCACAATCTGGCCGAAGGCCTGCCGGCGGGGTGGCTTTAATTGCTTAAATATCTCTAACAGAAAATGAAAAACTTGACGCTGCCGTGTGCATCTTTGCCGCCGAGGTATTGATGTAGCTCGCCCGAATAAAAATTATCTTAAAACCCGTTTGGACACCATTCGGTAAAAACGGCTTGATTTTCACGGCTGAAAGAAATATTACTCCCGAACATTATAAGGGTAAGTTGGCAGCGCGTTTTCGCCGTTGGATAATTGAAAAACGAGGTGATTTAATTGGATAATATCAAGATCAGCAAGGATGAAGTCGCCTATGTGGCCCATCTGGCACGTCTCGAATTCAAGGAAGAGGAAACGGAAAAATTCACCGCCCAGATGAACGATATCCTCAGTTATATGGATAAGCTCTCCGAGGTGGATACGGCAGGGGTGACGCCGCTGGCCAACGCGACCCTGCGCAAGAACGCCTTCCGGACGGACGTCGTCGGAGAGTCCCTTCCCCCGGAGCAGTCGCTCGCCAATGCGCCGGAGACACGCGGCGGGTTTTTCCAGGTGCCGAAGATAATCGAATAACGAGGAGAAATCGTAACAAATCGTCACGCCGGTGCAAACCGGGGGTCACGAAAGATCAGTGGCTGTCCCCAATTAAGAGAAGAAAGAGAAATGCTTTATGGAATTGAATCAACTGACAATTCACGAACTTAAAGAAAAACTCCGTTCCGGCGCGACCACCGCCGAGGAGATAACGGCCTCATCCTTTGCCCGAATTGAGGCGGTGGAAAAGGATGTCCATGCGTATATCACGCTGATGAAAGAGACGGCTTTTGCCGAGGCGAAACGGGCTGACGAGGCGATTAAAAAAGGCGAAGGCGGGCTGCTGGCCGGCATCCCGATCGCGCTGAAGGACATCGCCTGCACAAAGGGAACCCTTACGACCTGCGGCTCCCGGATGCTTTCCAATTTCGTGCCGCCGTACGACGCGGCCGTCATTGAGAAACTGCGCGAGGCGGGGGCGGTATTCACCGGTAAGACCAACATGGATGAATTTGCAATGGGCTCCTCCACCGAGACATCGTTTTATGGCACATCCAGAAACCCGTGGGATTTAGAGAGAATTCCCGGCGGCTCCAGCGGCGGTTCGGCGGCGGCTGTAGCGGCAGACGAGTGCATCGCCGCGATCGGCTCTGACACGGGCGGCTCAATTCGCCAGCCGGCGGCTCTTTGCGGCATCGTCGGAATGAAGCCTACCTACGGCCGGGTTTCCCGGTATGGGCTCATTGCCTTTGCCTCCTCTCTCGACCAGATCGGCCCGTTCACAAAGGATGTGGAGGACTGCGCGCTCATGATGAATGTCCTTTCCGGCTACGACAGACGCGATTCGACGTCGGCTGATCAGGAAGTACCCGATTACCGGCAGTTTCTCGGCAAGGGAATCGCTGGCTGGAAAGTTGGCATTCCGAAGGAGTATTTTGTAGGCGGGCTCGACCCCGAGGTTGAGGAGGCGGTCCGCGGGGCAATCAAAACCATCGAGGAAGCCGGCGCCCAATGCGTGGAGGTTTCGCTTCCCCATACGGAATACTGCCTCGCCGTTTACTATATCGTGGCGCCGGCGGAGGCCTCCTCGAATCTCGCCCGTTACGACGGCGTTAAATATGGCTTCCGTTTTCCGGAGGGGCGCGACCTTTTAGACATGTATAAAAAAACCCGTTCGGCAGGGTTTGGAAACGAGGTAAAAAGGCGCATTATGATAGGTACTTATGCGCTTTCATCGGGGTATTATGACGCCTATTATAAGAAGGCCTCTCAGGTGCGCTCGCTGATCAAGCGGGATTTCGACGAGGCGTTCAAGACCTGCGACGCGCTTCTGACGCCGACGACGCCGACCCCAGCCTTCCGCATCGGCGAAAAAACGGACGACCCGATGCAGATGTATCTTTCCGATCTTTTTACCATTTCGACAAATCTGGCGGGAATTCCCGGGATATCCGTACCCTGCGGCTACAGCGCCTCCGGTCTGCCGATTGGGGTACAGTTTCTGGCGGGGCACTTCCAAGAGGGCCGTCTGCTCCAGATCGCCTCGGAGTACGAAAAACACGCCCAAATCGAGAAAAGGAGACCTAATCTCTAATGAATTTTGAACCTGTAATCGGGCTGGAGGTGCACGCCCAGCTTTTGACTGATACCAAGATCTTCTGCGACTGCTCCACCAAATTCGGCGCGGAGCCGAACAGCCATACCTGCCCGGTCTGCCTCGGGATGCCCGGGGTGCTGCCGGTGCTGAACAAAAAGGTCGTCGATTTTCTGCTGAAAATGGCGATGGCAACCAATTGCAAGATCAACCGGGAATCGAGTTTCGCCCGAAAAAACTATTTTTATCCAGATCTTCCGAAGGGCTACCAGATATCCCAATACGCCGAGCCGCCCGTTGAACATGGCTGGATCGATATCGAAACCGAGGGCGGCAAAAAGCGGATCGGGATAACCCGCATCCACATGGAGGAGGATGCGGGCAAGCTGATTCACGACGAAAACAGTCCGGCGAGCTATGTCGATCTGAACCGCACCGGGGTGCCCCTGATCGAGATCGTGGGCGATCCGGACCTTCGCAGCGCTGAGGAAGCGGCGGCTTATCTCCGGCGGATTCACGAAATCCTTGTCTATCTGGAGATCTGCGACGGCAACATGGAGGAGGGGAGCTTCCGCTGCGACGCGAATATCTCCCTGCGTCCGGTCGGACAGAAGGAATTCGGCACCAGGACCGAGCTCAAGAACATGAATTCCTTCCGGAATGTTCAGCGCGCCCTCGAATACGAGATCAAACGTCAGCAATACCTGCTCGAAAGCGGCGGCGTGGTGGTGCAGGAAACCCGCCTGTGGGACGACGCTGCGGGGGTGACCAAATCGATGCGGAGCAAGGAGGAGGCCCACGACTACCGCTATTTCCCCGAACCTGATCTTGTTCCCATAGTGGTTGACGACGAGTGGCAAGACGAAATCCGCCGCGCCATGCCGGAGTTGCCCCTGGAAAAGCGGGAGCGTTTTTCCAGCGAATACCAGCTTTCCGCCTATGACGCCGGGGTGCTTACCCAAAGCCGGGCGCTTGCCGACTATTTCGAAGAGGTCGCCCGCCTTTCCGGACAGCCGAAGGCGGCCGCGAACTGGGTAATGGGCGATATCCTGCGGTTTTTGAACGACGAGAAGAAAACCGTCGGGGAGTGCCCGGTTTCCCCAGCCAACCTCGCCGCGATGATCAGGCTGATTCAGGAGGGGACGATCAGCGGCAAGATGGCCAAGGATATCAGCGAGGCGATGTACAAAACCGGCGGAACGCCGGAAGAGATCATCAAGGAAAAGGGTCTCGTCCAGATCACCGACGGGGATGCCCTCGCGGCAACACTTTCCGCAATCCTGGCAAAAAACCCCGGGCAGGTCGCCCAGTATCAGTCCGGAAAGGAAAAGCTCTTCGGTTTCTTTGTCGGTCAGGCGATGAAGGCGACCGGAGGCAAGGCCAATCCCCAGATGCTTAACGACCTGCTGAAAAAAATGCTGGCAAAACATTAATGGATCCCCTGAAGGACCCGATCCAGACGCTTTTCTGGAAAGACAACGCCGTCATCCTGCTTGATCAGCGGGCCCTGCCGATCGAGGAGAATTATCTGACCTGCACCGATTACCGGCAGATTGTCGCTGCGATCAAAAACCTGACGGTCCGCGGCGCTCCGGCCATCGGCGTCGCGGCGGCAATGGGAATCGCCCTCGGCGCCCTTTCCCTCTCCGGCGAGTCACCCCTCCAGATAGAGCATAATTTTGACGAAATATGCAGTCAATTCTCGGCCTCCCGCCCGACCGCCCGGAACCTGTTCTGGGGGATAGAGCGAATGCGCGGCCGTTTTAACGAATCCCTGAAGCAGTTGTCAAAAAACGGTCAAAGTTTGGAAAATCACAATTATTTATCCCCAGCCAGTTCTCCCCAGTCAATCAGTGCAACGGATATCGCGGTTATTCAAAATATCCTGATCGCCGAGGCCATTCAGATATGCGAGGAGGATATCGCGATCAACATCCGCCTCGGCCAAAACGGCAGCGATTTAATACCCGACGGCGCCCGGATCCTTACCCACTGCAACGCCGGGGCGCTCGCCACCGCCGGCTATGGAACGGCCCTCGGCGTCGTTCGGGCGGCCTGGGAAAAAGGCAAAAAACTCCACGTTTACGCCGACGAAACACGCCCGGTTCTCCAGGGGGCAAGGCTTACCGCATGGGAACTGACCCGCGAAGGCATCCCCTGCACACTGATTACCGACAATATGGCGGCTTTTCTGATGAAACAAAAGAAGGTCGATCTGGTGATCGTTGGGGCCGACCGCATCGCCGCGAACGGCGATACTGCAAACAAGATCGGTACTTATGGACTCGCAGTCCTTGCCCGCGCCCACGGACTCCCCCTCTATGTCGCCGCCCCCCTCTCGACAATCGATACCTCCCTCGCCGATGGCAGCCAGATCCCCATCGAGGAGCGGGATCACGCCGAGGTAACTCACTGCGGCGGCGCCCAGACCGCCCCGGCAGGCGTCTGCGTCTGGAATCCCGCCTTCGACGTCACCCCGGCAGACCTCATAACCGCGATCATCACCGAAAAGGGCGTCATCCGTCCGCCCTTTGACGCCGGCATCAAATCTCTTCATCAGCCGTCCGCAAAATAATTCGACCGGGGTTTTTGCTGTGGCGCCGACCCTGCGGTCCGGGAAGCCTGAGCCGATTTCTCTTGACACATCCCTGCCTTATTTCTATAACTGCCCGGCCGGAAAAAGATTAGACATGAAGAAAGGTTGTTATTGAATTGAATTCTTCTCCCGCAGCAACAGACGTTGAGGGCGGCGTTTCCAAAAAGACAAGCTTGCTGGTGCTGGGCATTTCCGCGCTGGGGGTGGTGTACGGCGATATCGGGACGAGCCCCCTATATGCGATAAAACAGACCTTCTTCGGGGCGCATCCGCTGGCGCGGAATCTGGAAAATGTTCTGGGCGTTCTGTCACTGGTTTTCTGGACTTTGCTGCTTATCGTGTGCCTCAAGTATGTTCTTTTGGTGCTGCGCGCCGACTTTCACGGCGAAGGGGGCATCTTCGCCCTCCTCGGGATCATCAGGGAACAGCATGCCAAAGACGTAAAGCCCAAAAGGTTTATGTGGGTAGTTACTACTGCCGTCATGATCGGCGCGGCCACTCTTTACGGCGATGGCGTCATCACTCCGGCGATCTCGGTGCTTTCGGCCTATGAGGGGCTCGAGGTGATAACGTCGGCCTTCAAACCTGCCATCATCTGGCTGACCGCGGTTACGCTGCTGCTGCTTTTTCTGTTCCAGAGTCGCGGCACGGCGCGCGTCGGCGGCACCTTCGGACCGATCATGGTCGTCTGGTTCATCACCATCGGCGTGGCTGGGCTCGTCTGGATCATCGCTCATCCCGTTGTGCTTAAGGCGGTCAATCCGCTGTATGCCCTCCAATTTCTCCATGCCCACGGCATCCGGGTGGTCTTCGTGCTGGGGGCGATTGTGCTCGCCATCACCGGCGTTGAGGCCCTTTATGCCGACATGGGCCATTTCGGTCGCCGGGCAGTCCAGTTTTCCTGGTACTCGTTCGTTTTTCCCTGCCTGCTTTTAAACTATTTTGGTCAGGGGGCGCGGCTGCTCGACAGTGCGCCCGTTCCCAACAACAATCTCTTCTATGCCCTCTTTCCGCAGTACGATCCGATCATCTATCTGGTCGTCGCGTTGGCGACTATGGCCACGGTGATCGCCTCGCAGGCGCTGATTTCGGGCGCCTTCAGCATGACCAGGCAGGGAATTGTCCTGGGGTTTTTCCCCCGCATCAACATTGTCTTCACGTCGGCCGAAATCGAAGGGCAGATTTACATCCCCGCGGTGAACTGGCTTCTCCTGGCCGGCTGCCTGCTTCTGGTGATAGGCTTCAGAACGTCGAGTTCGCTGGCTGCGGCTTATGGCATCGCGGTTACGGCAACAATGGCCATCACAACGTTCATCTTTTATTTGGTAGCGCGGGGCTGGAGATGGAAGCGGCAGTTGATCGGTCCGGCCTGCCTTTTGTTCCTCCTGATCGAGCTTGCCTACTTTTCCGCCAACACCCTGAAGTTCCTTGACGGCGGTTTCGTTCCGATCGTGATCGCCCTGTTCCTTTTTTATCTGATGAAGACCTGGCAGTGGGGGAGGGCGCAATTGGCCTTCGCCTTTTCCGAGTTTCTGAATGTTCCCCTCCAGCGTTACCTGGAGTTGAAGCAGCAAATGACCGAAAGCCCGCACCTGCGCACCCAGTTTGGCATGCGCAGCATAGCCCAGGTCGAACGGGCCATTGTTTTTATGACCTCCAGACCCATCCTGTCGCCCGCAGACCCCTGCCCAATCGGCCTGAGAATCTATATCCGGCGCAACGGCGCAATGCCCAAACACATTATCCTGCTGAACGTCGCCCAGTTAAGCAGGCCGGTCGTTCCCGACGCGGAGCGCTTTGACGTGATTTCACTCGGCGTGAATACCGTAGCTGTCAACGCCCGCTATGGCTACACGCAGAAACCCGATGTTCCTGTTCTGCTGCGGACGCTCAAGAGGAAAGGGCTCTTACGGATAAATGAGAGGCGCTGGACCATTCAAGTCGGCGAGGAGGAGATATTGCTCGACTCCTCTTTACGGCTTTTCCGACGGCTGATGTTGAGATTTTTCCTGACGATCATGCGCTTTACCAATTCCGCCGATCGCTATTTTGGTCTGCGCGAGTTTGCCGGGCGCAACAAAACGATCATCCCGGTTGTCATCGGGCGCAAATTCGCCCACGTGATCGTCCTCGACGACGATCCCGCCGAGCTGAAATCAGGCATGGATTTAAAGAAATAAGCGACTTTTAAATATCTTTTTTTATAGACTGAAATTCCTCAAAACCATGCTGTCTCCTCAAGCCAACATCTTGTTTTCGCCATGTCCGCCCAGAGCATTGCGAAATTACATCAAAAGAAATGCAGGGTCCCGAAGTTCAAGTCCTTTTTTTATATTCCGCATCCAACGCCTCTTTTGCCGGTTTTACATAAAAATCCCGTAGTTTGGGTTTTTCAATCTTACCGGAGGGGTTACGGGGAACAGGGGCAAAAATGATCTTTTCCGGCCATTTGTATTTCGCAAAATCACTCTTTTTGCAGAAATCAAGGATCTCGCCTTCGGTTAGCGTTTCGCCTTCTTTGGCCTCGATTACGGCAAAGACAATTTCCACGAGCCGGACATGGGGGAAGCCCATAACGGCGACGTCCCGCACCTTCGGATGCCTTCTTAGGAAATCCTCGATCTCGACGGGAAAGATGTTTTCTCCCCCCCGGATGATGAGATCCTTGGCCCGGTCGGCAAAGAAAATGAACCCCTCCTCATCCTTGTAGGCAAGATCGCCGGTATGGAGCCAGCCGTCAACAATGGTCTTAGCCGTCATCTCGGGGTTGAAGGCGTATTCCTTCATCAGTCGGGGCCCCTTGAGGAGCAGCTCGCCGATTACTCCCGGCGGAACCTCCTTGTCGTTGCTGTCAACAATTCTGATCTCCATAAAGGCGGTAGCCTTGCCGATAGAGCCCGGCTTCTCCAAAAGATGCTCGTCCTGGCAGAGTGCGGTGAACCCTCCCCCCCCTTCGGTGATTCCATAGGTAATGCCAAACTTGATCTTGGGGAATATTCGCTTGGAATCTTCCAGAAGCACGTGGGGCACCGGCTGGGCGCCCAGCTCTATATGTTTCAAGGCCGAAAGATCATAGTCTTTAAGGTCAATCTTTCCCGCCTTGATGGCATTAATCAGGTCAGACCAGGTGGGAACGGTATTGAATCCCCCCGTGCATTTTTCTTCTGCCAGGGATCTTATGTAATACTCCGGTTTAAACTCCATCGGCATCAGTATTTTGCCGGCGGCGATGTAAGAGGGGAATGAATGGAAGAGCGAACCGCTGTGATAGAAAGGATGAGGTGTAAGATAAACGCTGTAATAGCCGTCGTTTAAGGAAAGGCCGTTGCCTATCCCTGTAAAGAAAAGGCTTTTATGGGTATGGGAGACCGGCTTCGGCGCCCCGGTGGTGCCGGAGGTAAACATCAGCTCCGCCATGTCGTCGTCGGCCGTTTCCACGCAAATCTCTGTGCTGTCGCCCTTTTCCGCTATCTCCCGATAGGAGATCATCCCCTCCGGGACGTTGTCGCCGAGGCAGATGAAATATTTGCAGTAGTCCATTTCCTTCATGAGGGGCTGAATTTTCGGCAGGAAAACCTCATCGAAGATGAAGACCCTGCATTTGGCGACGTCGGCGGCATACTTGATATCGCCGCTCGCGAAGCGGAAGTTCAAAGGGGTCACCGTCGTTCCTGTCTTTAATACCCCGATGTAGCTTGCGTGCCATTCTATCGAGTTCATCATCAGGTGCAGGACGATGTCGCCTTTTTTAATGCCGCAGTTTTTCAGCAGGTAATTGGCAATCCGGTTGGCCTGCTCGTTGTACTGCCGCCAGGTGAAGCTTCTCCGGAAATTCCGGGAAGGATAACTCTCGATAATGAATTCTCTTTCCGGAAATTTACTCGCGTTCAATCCTGAAAATGTTGCAAGATTCAATGTCGTTCCTCCCTTATCAGCCGAGGCGGGTGTGAAACCCGCCCCTACATTTTATAATATGTCGTTAATGAATAGCGCCGGAGCTTACGGCATAGCCCAGATCAAAGGCCTTGAGGTTCATTTCCAGAAAGGCCTTCTTTGTTTTTTCGCTGATCGTCTGTTTCAGCATGTCCGCCGAGACGGGTATCAGCCCGGTTCCGGCCAGAGCGCCCAGCATCACCATGTTAAGACTCAATAAAGTTCCCGCTTGGCGAGCCAGACTCGAGGCGTCGAAGGCGATGTTTTTCCTAACCTGCGCGCCGATCAGGTTCATCGTTTCCTCAACCGGCGGATAGACGCCCATGCCGATTGCCACGGTGAAGGGGGGCAAAGGCGCGGTGTTGGAAAGGACTATAGAGTCTTTATTGCATTTTCCAATGGCTCTTAGGGTTTCCAGCGGTTCAAAACTAACCAGGATATCCGCTTCGCCTGGGGAGATTATATTGCTTTGCGCTTTGCCCAGCAGGATGGAGGATTCTACAACCCCGCCCCTTTGCGCCATCCCGTGAATTTCGCTGATCTGCACAGGCACCTCATGCGCCAGGGCCGCTTCTCCCAACAGGTGGGAGGCAAGGAGGTTCCCCTGGCCGCCCACGGCAACAATGACAATTCTTATCATATCCATTATTATTCTCCTATCTTATTGAGTCTTATGG
The DNA here is from genome assembly GCA_023229765.1 of Syntrophales bacterium. Classification (NCBI taxonomy): domain Bacteria; kingdom Pseudomonadati; phylum Thermodesulfobacteriota; class Syntrophia; order Syntrophales; species Syntrophales bacterium. The sequence goes on from JALNYO010000010.1 coordinate 86,658, forward strand.
CATTTTCCGGGCAGACCTGAACGCAGAGCGTACAGCCGATGCAGCTTGCTTCATCAATTTCCACCTGCTCCCCTTCCAGATAGAACGCCGGGCAGGCCAGCGTATTGAGGCAAACCCGATGATTCTTGCACTTGCTGTGGTCAACAAAGTATGACCGTTTTTCCTGTTTTTTGAAGGTCTTTTCATACATGGGGCATATTTCGCGGGAAATGATTACGGAAAGCCCCGGGAAGGCGATGGCCTCCTTGATTTGCTCCACCGTCTTTTTGAACTTGAACGGTTTGACGACGGTCACATGCTTGACCCCGATGCCGTTCACCAGGGCTTCGATCGAGACGCTCAGGTTGTTGAAGCCCATATTTTCCATGGCTGTGCCGGGATCAGGCTGAAAGCCGGTCATCGAGGTTGTCCCGTTGTCCATGATGACGACCGTCTGGTTGTGGCCGTTATGCAAGGCGTTTATCAGCCCCGGGATTCCCGAATGAAAGAAGGTGGAGTCGCCGATGAAGGAGACAACCTTTCTGCCCGTTGCCGTGCCTATGCCGGAGCCCATGCCGATGCTGGCCCCCATGCAGATGGACAAATCCGACATGCTTAAGGGGGGAAGCACCCCCAGCGTGTAACAGCCGATATCGTTTGTGTAAATCGGTTCGTCTCCGCAGGCCTGACGCATGGCGGCATAGGTTGCCCGATGGGGACAGCCGGCGCACAGGTTGGGGGGGCGCTGAGGAATATTGGGGATGTCGATGTTTACCGCCTCCTTCGTCGGGCACGCTACCCCAAAGTAGGAAGCGATAACCTTGCGCACCATGCTGGGGCTGAATTCATAGGCCCGGGAAAAAAGCCCGTAGCCCTTCCCCTTGATCGGGATGACGCTGCCGATTTCCTGGGCTTTAACCTTCACCCCCTCTTCCAGATAGGGTTCCAGCTCTTCAACGACCAGAATTTTCTCACATTTGGCGATAAAATCCTTGATCAGCCTGTCCGGCAGCGGATGGGAAAAACCGATGCGCAGGACGCTTACCCGGGATGTCAGCGCGAGATCCTGCAGGGCGTCGCTCACGTAATTGAAGCTTACGCCGCTGGTGATTATCCCCAACTTGCCCTCGCCGGAAACAAAATTGTACGGGGATTGGTCGGATTCCCCGGCGGCCTTTTCATAATTGGCAAGCAGGACCTTGTGCAATTTCGTCGAAACGCTCGGAATAAGGGTATTTCTCAAGGGTTCCTTCGGAAAAGAGCCTTTGGAATTTTTCCCGGCGATCGGTCCCAGCGAAATAACCCCGGTGGAATGGTTAATGCGCGTGGTGGTTCTCAGGATAACCGGTTCCTGCAGCATTTCGGAAAGGTCAAAGGCATAGCGGGCCATCTCTTTGGCTTCGGCAATGGAGGACGGCTCCAGAACCGGCAGGCCGGAGAACTTGCCGTACATGCGGTTATCCTGTTCGTTTTGGCTGGAAAACATGGAGGGGTCGTCCGCCGAGACAAGGACAAAGCCGCCCTTCACCCCCTCGTAGGCAAGCGACATCAGGAAATCAGCGGCAACATTCACGCCGACATGCTTCATGCTGCACATCGCCCGTACCCCTGCAATGGCCGCCGCAGCGGCAACCTCCATGGCGACCATTTCGTTGATGGCGTATTCGAAATAAACGCCGCTTTCCTTTTGGATTTTGAAAAAGGTGTCCCCGATCTCCGAAGAGGGGGTTCCGGGGTAGCAGGTTGCAACCGCCACGCCCGCCTCGATTGCGCCCCGGACAATGGCTTCATTGCCGAGCATCAGCATTTTTTTCTCTGGACTATCCAGCAATAACTCGTTCATGTTAGCTTTCTCCTTTTTTTATATTTTAAGCAACGTTCTCTTCGGCTATGATGGCCGCTCCATAAGCCGCCATGATTTGAGGTTCGAGGGGGACGATAAATTCATGCCCCGCTATCTCCTGTATGGCCTTGATTAGACCCATATCTTTAGCCCCGCCCCCGATCAATGCGCAATCCTGCTCGATGCCGATCCGTTCCGCAAGGGTATAGAGCTGCGCCGCCAGGGCCAGATGGATGCCGGCCAGCAGGTCTTCTTTGGCCAGGCCCTCGGCAATTCTCGAGACAGCTTCTGTTTCTGCAAAGACGGCGCACTGCGTATTAAATCTGACGGGGTTTTGCGAGGTAAGCGACAAAGGGCCTATTTCCTCAATCTTTACCTGTAAAACCCGCGCAATCACCTGCAGAATTCGGGCGCTTCCCCCCGCGCATTTGCCGCTCAACAAAAAAGCGACTGTTTTTCCGCTTTGGTCAATCCGGGAGACCTTGCTGGAAAGGTCTCCCACGTCAACAATCGTTCGCACCGACGGATGAAAACGGGAAACCGCCCGTCCCTGGCATAAAATATCAGACGAAGTCTTGTCTGCGCAAGCTACATTGACTGCCCCGCCGCCCGTGGCGACTATGCAGGCGATATCGCCGCGGGAGAGCTCCGCCTTTTTCAGCGCGGCGTCAAGAACAACTTCTGCCGCCATTTTGTAGTTTCCACCCGAGGGGATTATGTGCCGGGAAAGCAGCTTGCCGTTGGCAACTATAACCGCCTTTGAAGAACCTGCCCCGATATCAATGCCGGCTACGTGCTGCATCCGTCCGGTTTTCCTTCCCCAATGCTAATTAAAAAACGTTACTTCACCCCAATTGCGGGGTCTTTTCGGCAGTTCCCCGGCAGGCGTCGCCTGGAATTTATCCTTTCCCAGCAGCGCCGCGCCGATGGCCCCGGTTACCAGCGGCTCCGGGGGAACCAGAACCGCATATCCCAACCTTTCCGCGAGCACCTTCACCAGATGCCCGTTTTTGGCGCCGCCGCCGGTAACAACAACCTCTTTTTCCACAGCAAGCCGGCTGACTGTACGGAGAATGCGCTCGGCGACCGATTGGTGGATGCCGGCGACCAGATCGCCCAAGAGCGCTCCTTCGGATAAGCGGGACGCCACCTCCTGGGCGGCAAAAACGGTGCATAAGCTGCTTATCCGTGCCGGGTTTTTGCTTTCCTCGGCAGTTTTGCTCAGCGCGACCAGCTCTATCCCCAGCGTTCCGGCAATAACCTCCAGAAATCTGCCGGTGCCGGCCGCGCACTTGTCATTCATCACAAAATCGACTGGTTTGCCCTTGGCGTCTATCTTGATCCCCTTGACATCCTGCCCGCCGATATCGATTATCGTTCTTGCCTGCGGAAAGATACTGTTTACGCCCCGGGCGTGGCAGGAGATTTCCGTTATCTGCTTGTCCGCGAAAGGCACGTTGATTCTGCCATAGCCGGTAGCGACCAGATAGCTTATTTCCTCAAAGGAAAGGCCGGCCTTCTTCAAGGCTTCCTGCATTACTTTACCCGCCAGTTTCCTTTGTTCCGGGCCGGTTGGGCCGATCACGGAACATACTATTCCCCCATTAACTATTACTGCCTTGGTCATGGTAGAGCCGATATCAATGCCGGCGAAATATTTTGAAGATGAAGCCTTGCTTTCTGTCACGACGCCTCTTTATGGGCCTTCAGCGATTCCAGCGTTTCGATGAAGGCGTCTATCTTGCTCCTGGTTTCCACCTCGGAGTAGGAGCTCATATCGACGATGTCGCTTTCCAGGATGAGCGAGGGGTTTTCCCTGTTCACCGTCTTACCGAGGCTCAAAACCGGGATCGGCCGGTAAATCTTTTTCAATTGGTTCAACTGCCAGATCAGCCCCAGATGCCAGGTTCGGCAGGAAAAAGCCTCGTGCATGACAATGCCGTCAATCTGATAATCTTCAATATACTGGATTAAACGTTCTACATCCGGCTCCGATCCGGGCCGTTTTTTTGCCTTGTCATACCAGTACGTCCAGTAGCGGAGCCATCGCCAGGCGAGTCGCTCAACGGGGTCGCTGGTTCTGGGGATGTTCAGCCGGTCGATGGGCTCAATCATGCGGTATGTCGTCTCTGCCGGGAAGACCGCCCCTTTGCTGTTGAAATAATTAAAATCGGTAAGCGCAAACCAGGAGGGGAGCCCTCCGCCCCAGAGCAGCCGGTATTTTTCATCCTCGATGACGCCCTCTTTACGGGCAATTCTTTCCTCCAGCTCCCGGTGCAGATCCAAATAAAAATCATACGCCTCCTGGGTTCCCATCATGAACACCATGGGGACCATCGTGTTCATTGCGTCGCCCGTGTCCATCGGGGTCGGCACAGCCCTTCTTAATTCATAGGTCTCCCAGATCAAATCCCAGGTGCGTTCGCTCAAGGCAACAATTTCAGCGAGCCGGTCATAGTCCATCTTCCGGCCGGTCTGCTTCTCCAGAAAACTGATCAGTCCGTGCAGTTCCTCCATAATATGCTTTATATAATAATCGGCGACATCGGCCACTTCGACATTATCCTCGTACAGCGGCCACGGCAGGTCAACATTATAAACGGGGACGTCCGGCATAAACTGCTGTGCGGCCTGGTACCATTTGTTTCTCGGGTCGCACAGGATCTGGCCGCTCGAAAGCATCATGTCGGGTCTTGTCTGTCCGCCCCAGGGGGCATTGGGAGGCATGCCGCCGAGCTCTTCGCGCATATGGTCAAAGCCGAGCCCGCACAGCGCATACGTGCATAAAGAGCGGGAAAGTCCCAAAGACTCCGCCCTTTCCAGGAACCTGTTGACGTCGCGCTTTACGCCGCAGATGCCGGCATAATTCTCCGTCCAGACGGGGACTATGTCCATTGCCCGGATTATCTCATCGTAACTGGAACTTATAAAGGTGTAGGCAGACTTTTTTCCTTCCTGCCGGGCCTTCAGGGCGCCGCCGATGGTCGCCTTTACCATGCCGCCGATTCTGCCGGCGGCCGCGGTTGCTGTCCTTCTTTTCTTTTTCTCCGCTACTTCAGCCATTTGTCAGCGCCTCCCCAAAGTGAATCGGCATTACTCAATTACCTCGAGAAACGCCTGAATCCTTGTTCTCAGGCTGCCGATGGTACCTGCGGAATACTCATCTTCAATATAGAGAACCGGCACATTCAGCGATTCAAGGTAGGCCTTTCTTGCCGGAATCTCAAACCCGAAGGGATCGCAGTATTTGTAGATGTAGAGGATTACCCCGTCCACGGCGTAATCCCGGATCAAGGCGCCCATATCGCCGAATCTCGACTCCAGATCGTCGGCAAAGGTCTCTCCCTCTTTTCGCTCTTTGCAGGTCCGCGGGCAATTTATCCTTTTCAGATAACGATCAGCAATGCCGTCCAGAGGATCAGCCGTGATCGGCGTTTGCGGCCAGAATTCCCTTGTCCCGATGCAGAGATTGTCCACAACGACATTGGCCCCGCTCTCTTCTATGAGACTCATGAAGGCGGGATTGTCTATCGTACTGCCGAAGACCATTATCCGGGGCAGCTTTTTGATGCCGTTTTCCTTTCTCCCGCTGATTTCCTCATGCACTTCAATAAGCAATTGATTCGCTTCCTGAACCGGCAAGCTCAAACATGCCAGCAGAATCTTAATCATTTCCGAGCCGGCAAGCAGGGGCGGATCCTGCCTTCTCAACTCGTACAGGGCCCTTACCTTTCGTCTGTTCTCGTTGTACAGCTCAACATAATGGGCCAGGTCAGAGTCGGATATTTTTTTATTCGCAAATTGTTCCAGGCTTTTGCGGAAATTTTCGATATCCGCCCTGAAAAAATCCAGAGAGGAGCCATTGGCGGTATGGGGGACATTAACAAAATGGGAGTAGGGGAAGTCGAGCACATACCGCCAGACGCTGTAGGTTCTGGCGATGCTGTCGCAACTGTGGGGGATTGCCAAACCGTCGCAAAAGCTGTACCGGCCCTTCACGGAAACGTCAAAGCAGCTTCTTGCGTAGGGGCAGGCGATTGTCTCCAGGTTAACGTCGCCTTTGGTAATCGGCTCATTGACGTCGCCCCTTATCCGGAGCGGGATGAAGCCCGCGGCCGCGATGATCTCCAAGGGAACGAGGGCGCAGACGTAGGCAATAACCTTTTGCCCCTGCTCCTTCAGCTCTTTTACCCTGACACCATAGTTCCAGTATAATCCCTCCGCTTTGGATAAGCCATAGCCGGCGATCTTCTCTTCTGACATAGGTTACCTTTTCCAGTCGCTTCGCTTTATGGATATGAAGCTTCGCTTGATTACTAATAACATTCTCAATATTGGACAACGAATGATGAGAACATGCATAATTCAGTAAACAATTTCACGTAAATTCCGAGTAAGTGGAGAGGCGTGTTCTCAGACGAAATCGCTAATGCTTTCTCCCGGGCAGGTGCTGAATGCATGATCATTTTATAGCCATAGATAAGTTTAATGCTGGGACTTATGGATAAATTTTCCTTCCTTGTCAAGAGCTTTTTTCTTTCAGGATGTTGACTCCACTGACCCCAATGACAGGAATTTGAACGCGCATCATCAGCGCATCTGTTACGGCCTGCCGGACGTCCAGTTCGGGTGCGCATATTTCATAAGTTTATCTTATGGATATTATAAAAATAATAGCGTTGACAAGGGGATTTTCTCTATAATATAAGGCCAGCCATAGAGGGATATCCTCAAATCTCAAGAACTGCCACTTTACAACAACAGAATATGATTTTCCGCGTATGCTTTTTACGGGCTATAAAGCATGCGCGGCCTTTTCACAATGGAGGATGTTGATAAGTATTTCAGCATGCTGATGATTGGAAATTACAATTATCTGACCATTAGTCGAGGAAGGAGGGGGCAGACAGGTCAATTATGCTGGCCGCGTAGCGTGGAATTCAGGAGACCGGAACAATTTTTTATAAAAAGGGGGGTTTTATTATGGCAGAAGAAAAAAAGTTTCCTTATGCAGAAGAAGTAAAGTTCCCGCCGGCAATGGCAGGCTGGGAGGAGATGTACCCGCCGCATCGTTTATTCAGCAGTGATAGAGATGATTGGGAAAAGAGGCATTTCTGGTATCAGGATAAGATCCATGATCCGGAAGCGCTGTATCCGCTCGATGATATCTTCAATGAGGCATGGCAGATATCTCTTTCCCAATATACCACGAGGGTTTTCTGTATCCCTCCTGCCCAGGGGGTGCAGCAGAGGATGTTAGGCTGCTATATGTATATATCGGCTGTTGAACCGCCGCCGCCAGAGGTTATCGGAGAAAAGGCGGAAGTTTTTGGGAAAAGGCTGCCCTACATCCTGCAGAATTACGATATGCTATGGGAGAAATGGCTTGAGAAGTTCAAGGCTCTCGGAAGGGATATGCAAAATGTAAAGGTGCCGGAAGAACTTCCAAAGTATGTGCCGGATGAGGATATTTTCCCTGTGACAAAAGGCTATACCCCGGCGTATGAAGTGATAGCGGCGTTCAATACATTAGTAAACCAGATATTTTTAGGATGGCAGTACCACTTTGAGTATCTGAACCTCGCTTACCTTGCCTATCTGATGTTTGTGGATACAGCCAAAAAATTATTCCCGGGTATAAAAGAGGGCGCGGTTATGAAAATGGTTGCTGGCATTGATGCAGCCATGTTCCGCCCTGATGAAGAGTTGTGCAGATTAAGCAGATTGGCTGTGGCGCAGCGGCCTGTTGGCGACATTCTTAAAAAGAATATATCGGCTGACGAGAAGATGAAAGAATTGCAGAGCACACACGAGGGCCGGGCATGGCTGGAGGAGCTTGAGAAGATAAAGGATCCATGGTTCTTTGTATCCTGTGCAAGCGGCTGGTTTCACTATGAAGGTAGTTGGATAACCAAACTGGACGTGCCTTTCAGCTATATGCAGAGCTACGTGGAAAGGCTTGAGAAAGGGGAAAAGATCGAGCGGTCGTTCGCGGCCATCGAAAAAGAGAGGGAAGGCATTGTTGAAGAGTACAAAAAGCTCATAATGGCTGAGGATGATAGAAAGTCTTTTGAAGATGCCTATAATGCGGTCAGAACAATATATCAGTTCACCGAAAACCACATCTTCTGGGTAGAGAACTGGTTCCATACGATATGGTTCGATAAGGTAAGGAAGTTTGGAAATCTGCTGGTAAAGTATAATGTATTGAAGAAGACGGACGATATCTTTCTCTTCAATAGATTTGAAGTGCCAATGCTGCTGGAGGATATGGTGACCGCCTGGGCATTGGGCGTGGGCGCCCCTACGAGAAGTAAATACTGGATGGAGAAGGTAGAGAAGAGAGAAAAGATACTTGCGGCTGCAAGAGAATGGGAGCCTGTCCCCGGACTGGGAATGCCGCCTGAAGAGGTGTCAGAGCCATTTACCGTGATGCTTTGGGGTATAACCAGCGACAAGGTTGAAGAGTGGCTGAAGGGCGCCGATTTATCTGCAAACGAAATAAAAGGATTTGCATCATCGTCAGGGGTTGTTGAAGGACCGGCAAGGGTAATCAAACTTGCCCAAAATATTGTTGAACTCAAAGCCGGCGAGATTCTGGTTTGTCCATCCACCAACCCATCATGGGCGCCGGTCTTTACAAAGATAAAGGCTGCCGTGACCGACATTGGCGGACTTACATGTCACGCTTCCATAGTCGCGCGCGAGTATGGCTTGCCCTCTGTAACGGGCACTGGAGTTGCAACCTCAATCATTAAGACAGGCGACATATTAAGGGTTGATGGCGGTAATGGGATTGTCACAATAGTGAAAAGGGCAGGAGCTTAAAGATGCACTTGTTGTCTGGGGGTACAAGAACAGTACCCCCAGTGCATCATCAGAGGGTTTTGTTAATAGTGCCGGAAGGAAGGGATATTATTAATCAGGAAGAATTATTGTCACTTATTGCGTGGTATTGCAGCAGAAAGTTCCAGCAAAAATAAAAAATAGGGGGGTGCATTATGAATCAAAAAGGAGAAATTACGCAGCCTTTATTGGGTATTTTGGGAACAGCGGTTGTATTTTTCATCGCCTTTGGCATTATCACCTGGTTTAAGCCAGAGACATTTATCCCCTGGGCAGGGGAGCTGGCCATGTGCCTCATCCCATTTTCCATCATCATAGGAATGGTCTGGAAAGCCGACTACCCGGCGCCCGCGGCAAAATTAGAGCAACCCTTGAAAGGGCTGTATCTTTTATTGTTAAACATGATCGTCGGGTCTGTTGTCGCTGCATGGTCGATCAAGACCGTGGGAGGCTTCGTGACGCCACCCACGCCGCCTCTTATATTCTTCACGATTATGACAGTTATTATGACATTTTGGTGCGTCGTTGTATGGGGCTGCTGGCCGGCATCCGGCATCAAGGGCGACCACCCCGCCTTCGTGGGTTTTGGCACGCTTATAGTTGCTTACGCATTATCCTGGATACTCTTCAAGACATTATTCAATTTTGATTTCATGAATGGCGCCCCTTTCTACGCAGCGGTTATGCCCCCAAGCGGAGCGTTTAATGCCTTTTCGAGCTTAGCCTTCTTTCTTACGGCCCTGGCCGTCATTCTGGCCTGGGTGGAACTCGACTTCTGGCCATTAAGCCTTATTCCGCCGAAGGCCCCTGCCTTTGGCAAACAACCCATCTGGGGAATTGTGGTCAGTATCGTGGCAATCATCAGCGCGTATATAATCAAGGTGATTTTTGTAGATAACATGGGAATGGACGTGTTTGCATTCACTGTGAGAGTTCCGATCAGCATAATCTTTGGAGAGTTCATTATGCTTCTTTTGCTGCAGACTTCTCCGGTGCAGACTATGAAACAACCAGGAAAAGGGATAATCCTGATCATCCTCAATATCATTCTCGCAGTCGTCATGTACTATCTCTATCGCTGGTTCAGCTTGCTCATCGCCGGTCCTCTGCCAAGTGGAAGCGCCGCTGGTTATGTGCAGGAACTCTGGATCGCCACCGCACTTTTGGGCTTTACCTTTCCTGTTATTGCCGCTTACACGGGGTTTTTCAATTTCTGGCCGCTGACTGAGCCAAAACCGCCAGCGCCGCCAAAGGCGTAAAGGGTAAGGAAGCTTGCGGATAATTAAAGGGGCTTGCGCCCTGAAGTCAAAGCAACCCGGAAGCGCGGTCGCCGTGCGACCGTGCTTCCCTACTGTATTCACCGACATAAGGGGGTATGAAGATGGCGGAAAAATGGATATACTGGCTAAAAGATGTTTGTCAGGAACACAACAATATTATTGGTAAAAAATGCGCCAACCTTGGAGAGTTGACGAAGGCGGGGTTTAACGTCCCCCCTGGTTATGCCCTTGGCGTGGACGCCTACAGCAGATTTATGAACGAGACAGAAGCCACAAAACTTATATTGAAGTATTTAGAGGACTTTAAGGCTGATCCCAACGATTTGGCGGAGACCCTGAAATACGAAAAGGCGGCCCAGGATATAAGGGAAATTGTGGAAAGGATAAAAATGCCTCCTGATATGGAGGAGACCGTAAAAAGCCACTACGGGGAATTGTGCAAAATTGCGGGATGTGAAAATATATATGTAGCTACCCGTTCCGCAGGGCCTGCAAGCCATCCCGGGCAGTATGAGACATATTTGAATGTAAGCGGGGCAGATGATGTTGTTGCCAATGTGGTGCGCGTCTGGGGGAGCACGTTCAATGCCCGCTCTATAATAGCAAGGGCAAGGCTCAATTTGCCGCTGCATTATGACCCGATAGGAGTGGCTGTATTGACAATGGTTGATGCAAAGGCGGCCGGGGTTATGTTTACCATAAACCCTGTTAATGGCGATGTATTAAAGGTAGCGATAGAAGGGAGCTTCGGTTTTGGTGAAGCTGTGGTTTCCGGGAATGTAACGCCTGACAGGTATCTGGTTGATAAAGTTAGTTTGACGATTGAAGAAAAGATAATTTCCGATAAGGGAAGTGAATTTGTCTATAACCCGGAGACCAAAGAGATGGAATATACAGAGCTGCCTCCGGAGCAAAGGAAGGCTCAGTGTCTGGAAGATAGAGAAGTTATCGAGCTTACGAGGATTGCGAAAAGGGTTGAAGCGCATTTCGGCTGCCCCCAGGATACAGAGTGGTCTATCTCGAGAAGCCTTCCCTTTCCGGATAATATCTTTCTGGTGCAGGCTCGTCCGGAGAGCGTGTGGGGCAAGAAAAAGAGGGGTTCTGTGCTTGGTAAAAAGACTGGGTTGGAGTTGCTGCTTGAAAAGGCTGTCACCCCAACTAAAGTTAGAATTTAGATTTGGAGCGTAGGAACAGAAGCGCAGGAGCGGCGATGGAAGAGGATAGGGCAATTGCAGTAATAGGAACATTTGATTCGAAGGCGGAAGAACATCTGTTTCTGAGGGACGTCATTCAAGAGCGGGGTTTTAAAACAGCAATGGTTCACCTGGGGACAAAGGGGCCGTCCCCCTTTAAGGCCGACTATGACCTGTATGCGGACGTTATCGCCCCGAATCCGCGAAAAAATCTCAGCAGGGATGAGGCAATTGAACTGGTCATTGACCATGCCGGGCCATTAATCAGAAAACTGCACTCGCAGGGGCGCATTTGCGGCCTGATATCGGCCGGCGGAGGAACCGGAACGTATATCAGCACTGCCCTGATGCGTCAGCTCCCCATAGGAGTCCCCAAGGTGATGGTTTCTACCGTGGCGTCTCGCGATATGGCGAAAACTGTCGGCACCAAGGACATCACGATGATTCATAGCGTGGTGGATATTTTGGGCGTCAACAGCATTTCGGGCAGGATTCTGGATATGGCTGCCGGCGCCGTCTGCGGCATGGCCGCAAGGAAGTGGAGCCCCGCTTGCGAAAAGCCTCGAATTGCCATGTCTTTTTTTGGATTTGTCACACGTGCCGCAGAGAATATCAGGGGTCATCTGGAGTCGCAGGGATATGAGGTTATTCCGTTTCATGCCAATGGCACAGGTGGAACGGCAATGGAAGAGCTGGCCGCCGAGGGTTACTTTGCGGGTATCCTGGATCTCGCCACGCACGAGCTGGCCGATGAGCTGATGGGCGGATACTGCAAAGGGATCAAACCGAACAGACTGATGTCAAACAATGGGAAGAGCATCCCGCGCCTGGTGATTCCCGGGGGGTTGGATTGCGCGGTCTTCGAGTTTACCCGCGAGACGATCCCCGCTGAATTTGCCGAGCGGAAGCTGTTTTTTTACGATTTTCGTTCCGCAATTCGCTTGGACTATCAGGAGACCGGGCAGATAGCTGCCCAACTGATCGAAAAACTGAATGCCGGCACGGCTTTGGTCAAGGTGCTTATTCCCAGTCGGGGCTGGTCCGAAGCTGATGGGGAAGCCTGCCCCTTATGGGATCCCGAGGTCAGTCAATCCTTTGTGGGCGCAATCAGGCAGGGGCTGCGTTCCGATATCAGCGTGATTGAGTCTGACAGCCATATTAACGATCCCTCCTTTGGCAGGCAGGCGGCGGAAGTAATGCACGGCATGGTTCAGCAGTCCGCATCTGAGCTTCTGTGATTTAATCCCTGGTTGTTGGATAATATCCTGGCTGCACGCGTAGTCTGCTTATAATATCGGTGATATCAGCGGATGCCATGTTCGCGGGGGTCATGTCAACCAGCATGTCTATGAACGCCTGAGCCGCCTTGGAAAGGGATTGGCCTCGGAGATAGGCAATGCTGATATTCATCCAAAGTTTGATATCGCCTATCGGGGCTGTAAGAATTTGGCCATTCTCAAGTTCCGCGGTCAACAGCGGTTTTACCAAAAAAGAAATCCCTTCGCCCCTTTTCACCATCTCGATTATTAGCCCATCATTGCTTGTCTCCATAAGAATATTGGGACTGAATTGATATTCAGCAAAAAACCTGTCGAGCACGCGGCGCGTGCCGGAACCGCCATGCTTCATGATTATTGGTTCCTGGCTGATGTCGTTCAGGGTTATGGATTCCTTTCCCGCCAGACGGTGGTCGGGGGCCATGATGAGCATTATTTCTTCACGGGCAAAGGGGATAAATGTCAGATCAGTTCTGTTTTCAGGCGTGGCAATGAAGCCCACTTCGATCTGCAGGTCGTGCAGGCTCTGGGTAAGATCGGTTGAATTCCCTTCGTTTACATTTATCTTGACCAGGGGGTGCAGCAGATGAAAGGCATGGATAAGAAAGGGCATGATATATAGAGTGTATGCCTTTGACGCCCCCACCCTCAGAACGCCTCTCTTTAATTGTCGCATGTCCTGGATGACATTTTCAATCTCCTTTTCATACTCAAACACCCGGAGGGCATAAGCATAAAGGGTTTTTCCTTCATCGGTCAGGCACAGCCCCCGGCCTTTTCTCTTGAATAATTTTATATCGCAGCAGTCTTCAAGGGATTTTACCTGGGCAGTCACGGCCGGCTGAGTAATAAAAAGTTCTTTGGCCGCGAGGGTAAAACTCAAAGTTCTGGCAGCGTGATAGAATACCCGGAGCTGATTAAAATTAAGCATAACCGATCAGTCCTCTTTAATATAACAATCAACCGGCTGATAATACTCTGATTATCAGAGCGCTCAGCAAAACGGCAGAGTGCCTGTATTGATAACTATGGAGATTTTCTATCGCTATTTATAATTTATACTTATGGATAGCATAAAAAAATTGAAATTGACAATTTTTTTTAAATCGGTAATCTAACAGTCACATGGAAAAAACTGAATAAGCGGCAAACGTCAGCACCAATGTATGCTTCCCTGTAACGATTATTTGCAGCCCAAATTAATGATGTCGGTCCCGGCGACAAAAGGTTTTGTTCGCATATTGGCAGATTGAACCCATTTAAAGGAGGTATTGATTGCGATGAAAGACATGAGAGATTTTATAGCGTTATGCGAAAAAGAAGGAATTTTGAAGCGGATTACAGCCGAGGTTGATTGGAATCTGGAGCTTTCGACCATCGCGAAGGTCAACGAAGAGAAGGGTGGCCCGGCGCTCCTTTTTGAAAATGTTAAAGGTTACAATACCCCGGTTCTGATGAGCGCCTTTGGCACGACCGAACGTTTGTCCCTGGTCATGGGCATGCCTATCGGCTCGACTCTGGTCGATCTGATGCGGAAATGGGTGGAAAAAGGGGGAATTAAGATTCCCCCCAAGTGGGTGGATAAGGCGCCCTGTAAAGAGAATATCCTCAAGGGCGATGATATTGATCTGTTCAAGTTCCCGGTTCCCAAGTTTTATCCGCTGGATGGCGGTCGCTATTTCGGCACAGCCCACTATATTGTTTCGAAAGACCCGGATACGGGGTGGGTCAACCTCGGGACATACAGGGCGCAGCTTCTCAACAAGAATCACCTGGGCGTCCAGTTTATCAAAGGCAAGCATGCGGACATTATGCTGAAAAAGTATGCGGCGAGAAAACAATCCATGCCGGTTGCCTCGATCGTGGGGAGCGATCCGCTGCTCTTTCTGATGGGTGGGGCCCGTTTGTCGGCATTTGATTCCGAATATGATTTTGCCGGCGCCTTGCGAGAGGAGCCGGTGGAGGTCATCAAGGGAGAAACGGTTGATTTGCCTATCCCTGCGCATGCGGAAATCGTTGTCGAGGGCGAGGTGGATCCCGAGGCCTTTATGGACGAAGGGCCTTTCGGCGAATATACCGGCTATTACTCCGGGGTGGGAACAGACCCACGTAATTTTATCAAGGTCAACTGCATTACCCACCGGAACAATCCCATTTTCTGGGGAACTACCGTCGGCAAGGCTGTAACCGATACCCATATGACCCTGGCCTTGACATACGGGGCCACTCTGTGGCAGCAGCTCGTTGCCATGAGGATTCCCGGCCTCAAGGCCGTTTACTGCCCTCCTGAAGCCGCGGGGAGATTCATAGCTATAATCTCCGTCAAACAGATGTACCCCGGACATGCCGATCAGGTTGCCACGGCGGCCATCTCTACGGAAATGGGCGCCTATGGTCTCAAGACCGTCATTGTTGTCGATGACGATATTGATCCTTGGGACATCCCCAGGGTCCTTTATGCGTTAGCTTTCCGCTTCCAGCCCAACCGATCGCAGGTCATCAAGCGTGGCCGCTCGACGCCGCTTGACCCCTCGCTGCCGATTGACGCCCGGTGGATCACGGGGCGCTTGCTCATTGACGCGACTATCCCGTATGAATGGAAGGAGAAGCCGATCCCGGTCGAGCTTGATCCCGACGTCCTAAAAAGGGTAAAGGAGAGATGGTCGGAGTTGGGTTTGGCGTAGTTCATGGCGTTAAGTTAAACGCATGCCCCCTCCCGTGGGAAGAAGTAATATCCCCCGGCGAGGGGCCTGATTTGTAACTATTCAGCACTTAAAAAAGATTGTCATCCCCGAGTGTCTCTATCGGGGATACGGGTTTAAAACCGGTACCATATTCCCGATTACACCCTCGGGAATGACAGATTTTATTATCATGCTGAATAGTTACCATGATTTTTGATATCCGGCCTCCATTTCCTATCACGGCCGGACGACTTGGAGCGGAGGCAGAAGATGACCATTGCAGTAATCGGCATGCTGGATGAAAGAGAAGCGGGCCTGGCCCTGATCAAGAAAACCATTGAAAAAAGAGGCCACAAAATTGCGCTGATTGATATCAGCATCGGCACCGGGGCCATTAAATCCGCCCTGAAAGCCGACATCACCAATGAAGAGCTGGCCCGAAGCGGTGGGACAACGGTTGGGGCAATCGCCGGCATGCTGGCTAAGGAGCGGGATAAAGCCACTTCCACGGTTGCGGCGGCGCTGGGGGAAAAACTCACAGAGATGCTGGCGTCGGGAAATCTCCAGGGCGTTATTGCCGTGGGCGGCATGACGGGTACATTTATTAGTCTTTCGGCGATGAAAATGCTGCCGTTTGGCCTCCCTAAACTGCTCATTTCGAGTGTGGCGGCCATGCCTGCTTACGCCAAAAAACTTGCCGAGTTTTTCGGCGTTCGCGACATTACTGTCATGCACAGCGTGGTTGATACGGTCGGCCTCAACCCGCTGGTGCGAAACCTGATGATCAACGGCGCCGGCGCGATCTGCGGCATGGTGGAATCCTATGAACCTCGCCTGAAGGAAGGAAGGCCGGCGATTGCCATCACCGAATTTGGCTTTGCCGATAAGGGCGCCCACTATGTACGTGAATTACTTGAGGATCGTTTCGATATAATCTCCTTCCACGCAACCGGGATGGGAGAAAAGGCGGCAGGCGACCTTGTCGGCCAGGGGCTTTTCGAGGCCTTTATCGATATAGTGCCGGGCGGGTTCAGCGAATATCTGCTGGGCGGAAACAGGGCGGCGGGGCCGGATCGCTTAGATGCGGGCTGCCGTCAGGGGAAGCCCTACATCCTCTCTCCGTGCGGTTTTGACATGATCAGTTGCGGCCCCCTTCAAAGAAGGGATGAAAAAGATCAGCTCTGGGTCTCCAGGAAGTTGGCGGAAAGAAAGCTGCTGCTTCAGGATTCCATCCGGGTGCAAGCCCGAACAAACCCGGAAGAAATGAAGATGATTGCCGAAGCTGTTGCCGAAAAGCTCAACCGGTGCCCCAACCCGAAACTCGTAAAATTTGTGATTCCGAAGAGGGGATTTTCATCCCTGAGCGTCGAAGGAGGCGCGTTATTCGACCCCGCATCCGACCAGACATTCATTGACGAGCTGAAAAAGAATCTCTCTTCCCAGATAGAGGTGATTGAGGTAGATACCCATCTCAATACGCCTGAGTTTGCCCGGGCAGTTGTTGCCGCCCTGGATCAGGCCATCCGGGATATGCAGGCATAATAGGCAGTAATATGGATAGTTTTGATATTTCAGAAAAACATGGCGCCCTTGAGGTTTCTGCACGCACGATGTTTGTGGGTGCGGACGTGCTGGTTGTCCTCACGGGCGGCCGCGCCCATATCGGCGCCGTGGCGATTGCCCAGCCGCGGCCGGGCATCAGCGACCCCAACAGGATAGGCTCAACCAGTTCGGTTTTTACCCTTGTGGGCCATAAGGAAGATGTGATTGCCAAGTCCATGTCGGAAGAGCTTTCCCGAAAGCTCAACCGGGTGGTGTCGGTTGTCGCAGGGATTCACTGGGACAGCTTGACGCAAGCAGACATTGTCGTTGTGGTTGAGATGTGCGCGGCGATTGGGAAAAGGATTATTGGGGAGGCGGCCAAACGGTGAAACGGATTATAGTAGGAATTACCGGCGCGTCCGGGGTGATTTACGGGATACGGCTCCTGCAGGTTCTCAAGGATGCGCAGGTTGAAACGCATGCGGTTATTTCCGAGGCGGCGAAAAAGAATATCCTGATCGAAACGGATTTTTCCGTCGAGGATGTGGAGAAGCTGGCTTATAAGGTTCATGATGAAAAAAACATGGCCGCCTCGATCTCCAGCGGCTCTTTCAAGACAGACGGGATGGTCGTCGTTCCCTGCACCATCAAGACGCTGTCCGGCATCGCCAATTCCTTTAACGACAATTTGGTGATCCGCGCCGCCGACGTCATTTTGAAGGAACGCCGCAAATTAATCCTGGTTGTCCGAGAAACCCCGCTGCATAAGGGGCACCTCGAGCTGATGGCCCGGGTCGCGGATCTCGGCGGCATCCTTCTGCCCCCCGTCCCCGCATTTTACCACCTGCCGAAGACCATAGACGATTTAATCAATCACACGCTGGGAAAGATCCTCGATATCCTCGAAATCGACAACTCCCTCTTTGCGAGATGGAAGGGGCGCGACGAATAACGGTAGGGGAAACAGCGCTACGGCAGGCTCATAATTATCCGGCGCTTATCCGCTTGCTCCGCCGGGCTCGCAATGAAAGATGGCGCTGTTGATTGTGCTTACATCGTGTACCTACAGCATGTCCGTCTTTCGTTAAAATGGCATTAATAACAACTCCATCCATCCTTGCTGATTCTTAGTTCATCCCAAGGCATGTTGCCCCATAATACTTGCTCTTCTCACGATAGAACAAAATTGCCGTGGGATATTTCTATTTACTCTTGAGGTAATTGCAAAACTTGCAGCGTCTGTTCGTCCATGTCGATGACACCGGAGATATTTCTATTTACTCTTGAGGTAATTGCAAAACTCCGTGTCATGCCCGAATGCTTTTGTCGGGCATCCATGATTTCAAATAGTTAACGAGATAACTAACCGGCACGCAGCTTTTTCACGCATCCGGTGGAGCGAATTGTTGGCAGGTTATTTTTTCGTAAAGCGTTTCGGGAGCAATATCAGCACCATTTGGCCAAGCAATAGTTCCGCCCTCTACTGTTGCTTTCTTGAAAAATGCCGTATCTCGCAGAGGTTCAAAGACAGGCCCCCTCCCGACGTACTCTGAGAAGTCTATGTCACCGATTTTCCCGTCATCAAAAACAACATGATAGACAAAACCTCCCTTGTATTCGATCTTTATCACATCATTCATATTCCACATGGTTCACCTCATTCTAAGGGTGCAATTTTCTTTATTTCTTTACCAGCCCTTGCCAGTTCCCAATCCTCCTCAAGTTCGTTGAGACGCCGGTCTATCCACTCTCTCACGAGTCTTGTGGCTGTCTTCGATTTCATGCTTCCTTTCATAATGTTGCCATTGAAATCAAAAACTGCCTTATTCCCCTGATATTCGGCATGGAAATGTGGGGGGTCATGCTCATCAAAGAACATTCTAATGATAATTCCGAAAAACCTGCAAATTTCTGGCATCGATTAACCTTTCCCTGCCAACTATCAGCCGATTTCACCGCAGACGCTGGAATGAAAAAGAAAGACGGCTATTCGGGGTCGGCTGGATGAATTTGTTCAAGTAAGCCGCTGTCGCGGCAGGATGACCGTGACAAGCTAATCTCTTTTTCCCTTATACTTCCGCATTCCGACAACTTCTTTCCCACCTGCGTAATCTAATCTTTACCCTAATAATATGATCGGGCTTGTTGAACAACGGATTGAGTTCGACCCGCAACCATGTCCGTGCCATCGATTTAATCGCCTCGCGGATCGACTCAATCCTTATAGGTTAGCTCATTTTTGATTCCATGTTGCTATGGCACAAATTTCTTTATCTGAAGATCCTTCATCACCTTATAGTGTTTGTCGTTTCCCGTGAGGATAGGAAGGCCATATGCGATTGCCGTAGCTCCAATTAAAGCATCTGCAAGTTGCATGGAATGGCTGAGAAAATGTTGTTCTACATAGAACATGGCTTTTGCCGATACTTCTTCGGACACATACAGAATTTGTGTGTTCCATCCATGGAGTGCTTTACGGAGTTGGGTTAGCTCTTTTTTGTTTCTCAATCCTTGGACGAGTTCCATATATGTGATGACAGATATGAAAAAATTGTTTGAGTTTTCAATGAGCTGATATGCTTTTTCATTACCTCGCATATACCAAATTAGGACATCAGTATCGATAACCATTAGAATCTTCCTTTTCTTAAACTTCTTACATATTCATCCACATTTTTTACGATGTCATTATCTTGCCACATTCCGAACAATTCATTTTTTTCTGTTTGCCTTTTGATTTCTTGGTAGGGAACAAGTTTAGCGCACGGTTTTCCTCGGAAGGTAATAACAACTTCCTCTCCCCTATTTACGGAGTCTATTAGTTCTTTTGAGTTGAATCTTAGGTCTTTTGCGGTTGCTCTCATGATCACCCCTCCATGTGTAAAGTTTATATTTCAAAGTATATACTTGACATGGAGTATAGTCAATTATGTTTTCTTGAGACAGAGCAATTATTCGGATATTTTGCCCTTGAGCTAACGAGATAACTAACCGGCGCGCAGCTTTTTCGCGCGTCCGGTTGAGTTTGTGGTTAGACCAGTTGATTTCTGTGCAACGTTAATAAGGGACATCAGTGCCTCATTAACCGCGGCTTCTGTAGGAAATACTTTTGCCACATCGGGGTTGAGGAGTATCAGATTTGTTCCTTTTTGGTAAGACTCAAAATACTTACCGCGGATTCCCTGGCCCAAGTCTTCCCTTTTGTACTCAGGACGAAGCTCATCAAATTCTTTAACCTTCTTCATAGATTTTCCTTTCGTTACGGTTCATTAGACGTGCGTTTATGATTCGTGTTCGGCCGCCACGTTCCGTATGGGAAACAATGAGGAATCGGTTTTGGAGGGACAAGCCGAAAGTAACTTGCCGGTTTTCATTCAAAGAATGATCCGGGTCTTCAAACGTAACAGCCAGAGGGTCTCCAAAGACTGTTGCCGCTTCCTGAAATGTGACATCGTGCTTTCGGATGTTTGCGGCAGCCTTTTTCGGGTTCCACTCAAGGTTCATAAATACCTTCCTAATGGCTATTATACCAGAAAATTAATATGTTGTTCAGTCTTTATTGTCTTGGTCTAACGCCTGAAGTCACTGGCGGGCGGAACGCCTGTCCAGTGGAGTGATTCGTTAGACATATCTATTTATTATTCCCATGATGTCAATAATCTGGCCTAATATCTCCTTTCAACTGTGTGAATTTTAATAATCTTTATATGCATTTTTTACTTGTCTGGAAAATCTCAAAAAAAGAGCGATTAAACCAGGAATTTCCTTTAAAGGATATTTCATCATGAAAGAAAGTGCCTTTATCGGAGATTTTGCATTCATATATAAGAAATTGAGATTATCAAAAAATTCATTTAAGGGAAGTTTTGTCGGGAGCAGTGTATGTATAAAATCAAACAGATCATAATTTTTTGTAATAAGTTTTCCCTTGACCTCTTCATAGAAATCCGTTCCGGGTAAAGGCGTGAGAACTGAGAAGGTCGGGAAACTGAGTGCCAAACTTCTGCAGTATTTTTTAAAGGCTTTAAAATCTTCTCTTGTAAATTCCGGTCGCACCATAAAAGAAGCATATATTTCAATACCATTTGATTGTAATATTTTTACCGCTTCCCTATTATTTTCAACGGTCGAGCCTTTGTTTATAAATTTAAGATCTTCATCCCTAAAAAATTCCAGTCCGACAAAAACTCTTTCAAGACCGATTTCCTTCCAAATTCTGATAAGCTCCGGATGTTTTATAATCGTATCACTTCTCCCATACAAAAAATATCGTTTCTTGATTCCTGCTTCTTTGATCAGTCCTGCAAGAGTCTTCATTCTTTCCGCATCAACCAATGATTCATCATCAGCAAAAAAGACGAAATCTTCCTTTATTTCGGAAAGTTCTTTAACGATATTTTCAGGTTTCCTCCGTATATATTTACCGTTGGTAAGTTTCCATAAAGCACAGAAATTACATCTGAAGGGACATCCTTTTGAGGTCCGTATCGATGCCAATGGTTTCATCCATTCTGTAAAATAATGTTGTCTATATTTTTGTGTAAGCTCTCTTGCAGGGTGAGGAAAAATATCAAGATCGGTTATGGGATCAGATGGAATCTTAATGAGCATGGAATCTTCTTTATAAGCAATTCCCGGTATCCCTGCAAATCCCTTCCTCTTTTCAAGCCTCGATATAATTTCCTTAAAAACAAAAACCCCCTCCCCCATTACGATTAGATCAATAAAAGGAGTAAGAAAATCCTCTGCCGCAACTGTAGCATGATGCCCACCGACAACAGTGAAAATATCGGGATGAATTTTTTTTATTCTTTCGAAAAGGCCTTTAACTGTATTTACAGTGACCGTATACGAAGTAATTCCAACGACATTTGGTTTGAAATCTTCTAAAACTTCCTCAAGATTTTTATCAAACCGCATGTCCAGTATTTTCACGTCATGATTGTCTTTAATACCGGATGCTAAATATTCAAGAGCCAGAGGCTCATTAATAAAAAAGTCTTCTCCACCAATTGTTCTCTGAGCTTTCGCAGGCTGTATTAATAGCACATTCATGGTTTGTAGTTTTTTATCCTTTCTTCAGCACGTTTTACCCTGTGGATTCATGAAAATCCGCTACTACGGCTTTCTGGGTTCGGGTTCATCGATAGCCCCCGATGATGTCAGGGCCGCGATAGAGTTGTCCCTGCCATTCTTCGTTGCCGATCAACCAGAAGCGAAAAAAGAGAAAAAACCGGCGCCGTACTGTCCCCATTGCCGGGGAATGTTGATTTTCCATTACGCCTTCGAAACTGGAGCCTTCGTTACCTTGATGAAACCGGGGTAAATGGACGGCGGACGTAAACTGAAAAACCGTTACTCTTTCTTGTCTTTTTTAATCCGTTTACGAACGGACAGGGATTGCTGTTGCCGGAATTAAGAACATTAAGCTTCGCTTTCAGCAAGCGGCGGAGTAAATGCCGCCATACGGAAAATTACTGGTCAAAACCAAAACAAATGAACAACGAAAAACCGGAAAAAGGAGGATTTTTTGTCAAAGAACGGGTTTTGTTACGGAGAAATCAGACAAATCAATGAAAATCTTATACGAGACAACTTCTTTCCCGCCTGCGTAATCTAATCTTTACCCTAATAATATGATCGGGCTTGTTGAACAATGGATTGAGTTCGACCCGCAACCATGTCCGTGCCATCGATTTAATCGCCTCGCGGGCCGACTCAATCCTTATAGGTTATACATTTTTCCCTCTGTAATTAAGCATTTCTGTTCTTTAAAATAAAATAGCTCAATAAAGGAAGTGCCGGATTTGCGGAGAGTTTCCGTTATTTCTTGTTTCCGGAATTGAATATGACAAGTCGCTCCCAGTCAATTTTTCCGTCTTTGCAGAATTCCTCCGCGAAGCTGCAAGTAAACTTTGTAATAATCTGGGCATAGAGTTCCATAAACTCCTCGTTTCGCTCTCTCGCTTTATGTCCAAGGGGTTCAATAATCTGCGTAAACAGAGATTCATCTCCAGATATAAACTGCCAGAATCTCTGCCCGCACAGTTTTTGATATTCACCTTTGTCCGGTTTTTTATTAACTCCGTAACAGCAGCCATTGACTGCAATAATGTTCATCTTCGAATTTGAAGTCCGCAAAATTCGCTTGGCCTTGTTGAAGTTGTCTTTCATTTTCTTGATTTGGGAGCTGTTGCCCCAATTGGGGCCGGATTTGATTGCTACGATATACCGGACTTCATCGGAATTAAACTCCAGGTCAATACCTTCGGCGGCTGATTTGTCGCCGCTGAAAACGGTTTTATTTATGTGGATTGCAAGCCCTTCAAGAAAATCGCCGAAAATAGTCTCTTCTTGTGAAGAGAGGTGGGCATCCAGCAGGGTCTTAACAAGATCGGGAGCGGCGATAATGTTTTTTGCCTTGAACAGATAAGGGTTTTTCCGCTTGAGAATTTGTTCCAACTTGATTTTGTTGATACTTTCAAGCCGTTTATTGTGGAATGCCGATATGTTTTCCCTTACGTACCGTTCCACTTCGCTGTTTGTGATTGGCGGCATATTCTTTCCTCTTTTCAAAAAGATAGCATTCGGTTGGTTGGATTGCTGCATTGACCATATCGTAATACTGCGGCAGGATGTCTATGCCGACGGAGTTTCTTCTCATCCTCTGTGCAACTTTGAGCGTAGTTCCTGACCCCATGAAAGGATCAAGCACAGTGTTGCCTTCTTTGGTGAAAAGCTTGATAAACCATTCGGGCAAAGTTTCCGGGAATGCGGCGCTGTGATTTTTGTTGGAACATTCCGTAGCCAATTGGAGAACATTGGTAGGATAAGCTCTATCTTTTCCTATCCAGTTTGAAATGTTTTTGCCGAATCCGCTGCCGACTTTTGAATTGTCGCGGATTTTATCGGTTTCACTCAGGTTCTGGAGTCGTTTTTCTGCCCAGTTTCCCATAGGAACCATAACCTCTTCCTGATACATGTTGAAGTGCCGTGATTTATTAAATTGTATCAGTCGTTCCCATGAATCACGGAAGCGGTTGGGCCACTTTCCCGGATAACAGTTTTTCTTATGCCAAATCATTTCTTCAGTCCAGAGCCAGCCAATTTTTCTCATGGCGAGAATCAATTCGAGAACGTAGGTATGCCGTTCTCCGTTTTGTGCTTTTTCTTTAATATTGAGGACAAAAGTTCCATCTGGCTTGAGAACACGAAGCAGTTCGATGCCTATCGGCAAAAACCAGTCAACATACTGGTCGGGCTTGATACCACCATATGTCTGTGACCGTTGGTCTGCATATGGTGGCGAGGTAAAAATCAAATCAACAGAGTTGTCGCGTAGATCTCGTAAAGCTTCCCGGCAATCTCCCAATATTGTTTTTGCTGTGACTGTAATCATTCCCTATTTCTCCCTGAAACCATGATGGGACGACTATACATCATTTATCAGGAAAAATCTTTACTGACTTTATTGGCGATTTTATTAAACATCCCAAGGACACTCTGTTTTCCTGTGTTGATTTTTTATGATGTATAACGCTTGCATAACCGGGAGTGGCCCGACAGGGCCGCGATCCGGTTCATGTGGTTGTTGGATAATCAGTAATTGTCAACTTCTAATCTCATATTCGTAAACTTACAAGCTCCTTCCAAGTCGGGAAATAGGGTCGCGTGATTGATGTTCATTTTGTTCAGGGCGAGGAGGCATTCGACTCGATTATCGTTGGGTACATATATCTTGGCCAGCACCGTCTTATTGAGACCCAGGAAATGCGTACTTATCCAGTTCTCTATAGACACGCCAACAGGAGATTTTATGAAAAGTCCATTTTGGTTTACTAGCCTTGCGTTGTCATCGGAAAGTGGCCGAAACCACTCGACAATGTCTGCTTGGGCATTTTTTGCGGCCAGTTCCTTGCTCTTTTTCACAACCTTAGTCTCGTTGAGTGCAAGCACCACCCGAGTGTCAGTCTCGTCTCCGGGCATGGATTCGGCGAATGCAAAGAACAAAGCAACATAGGGGGACGCAGTCCAGTCCAGCAGCGGTGTAGCTAGACCATGATGCTGACCAAGCGACCAGAGCTCATCGTCTGAAGGCACAGAAGGATTAGAGCCCCTTCGTCCCCGGATGGCATATCGGAATACATCTTTATGGTCCAAAAGAGCCGAAGACCGTGAAGGAATGTTTTTCATAAGTCGCGTGAGTGTTGACTCCAGATCCCAATCATTTCGACGATGCCCCCGGTATATGTAATCTGGGTGATTGAGAAGCTTTTTAACCACATTGTTGAAGTCGGTCCAGGAAGAAAGCTTGGATTCCATGATGCCATTACTGATCTTTGCTTTTGGAAACGTAGGCGGTTGTGGAGTTACCATAATTCAATCCTTTCTTCTATCCAACGTTTGAATTCACCGGCCTGCGCAGCTTTTTGCGCAGGTCCGGTGGAATGATGGGTTGGGCATAGCTTTATTCCTTCTTGTCGCTGCCAACATAGAAGTTCATACCGCTGTTAGGTGAAGAACCCACCAAAAAACTTACCGATCCGTCCGGGTTTTGTACGACCGCCGCATTAGAGCCGACAACCTGTGCGTTGCCTCGAGCATGGATAGCCGTGTTGTTTGTGCGACTAACGCTATCGTTTCCGAACACGAAAGTTGCGTTCTGTCCCGCCCCCATCGTGATCTTGTCTGGTGCAAACAGCGTTGATCCTTGGATGGTCAGTAGACCTCTTTCAGCGAATGCATCGATAACGGTCGAGGCATTGACCGTGACACCTTGGATCTTGAGGAAAGAATCAAGGTGCCGAGCGAACTCTTGAGGCGATGATGTTTTCCGAGACTCGAAATATGCCTTCAGAAACTCTACGAAGGCGCTTGCACTAATGCCGATGCCAAAGTTTTGAAGAACTGCCAAGAAAGCTGAAACGTCCATGATTCCTCCTATGCCCAACCGGACCGCGTCTTCCCATCCGCTGGATTGACGTGGGTATCATTGTTTTACCAAAAGTTCTTTCGAATCGAATCAAAATAAGGAACCTTGTTCAGGTTGTTCCAAAATTTGTCTTCATCGAAATCGTACCACCAGTATGCTTCTACGTCACGGCGTATCTTGCTTTCATCCTCATAAACAACATGAAGAGCATACAGGAAATCTCCCTCATTAAATTCTCGATCAGGAATTGATGCCTCGAAACTGACATTAAACTCCTGGCCGGGTATTACCACGAAACCAAATGGCCCTGCATCAGGCGGATTGGCTATTGGCCTCCCGTCAACAGTGAATCTCTGCTGCACTATGATAAGGCGAAGATCAGAAGGCCCTGAGCCCTGTAAATTAACTTGGCCTTTTATACGCAAAGGAGCATGGGGCCCTTCTTTCTTTGAATACAGGCTGCATTTGTCATTGCTTCTGCTCAAATCTTTTTGCAGTGTCTTGGCAATTAGAGGATTTTTCTGTCGTTCATTTCTAGCGACTAGCCTGACTTCATCCTCTGATCCAGTTTTCCATGGATTAAGCCATATGTTGGTAGGAAAAAGGCGTGGAGGACTAATGTAATCTGAATTTGCTACCGGAACGCGATTAATGGCCGCCAAATTGTCAAACCGTTTTGTCTCCAACCATTCAGTACCATTTGTGTTTACAGGACATCCGGCAGCTTTTAGGCGGTTGACAAAGCTTAAAATTGCGTTCTTTGACCCAAGTCTTACAGTATGCCGGCCAACTAGATCGCTGATTGGTCGGAGGTTACCAGTTTCGAGCAATATCGTTCTATCTGGGTAAAGTCCAAATGCCATGCCTGCCTCAAAAAGAACATTGGGTCTTGCTTGACACATATACCTTGTTTCAAATGCTTTTTCTCCCTCACTATGTAAATCAGGATGAAGTCTCGCTTCATCCTCGGGTGTAAAGATAACTACTACAGCCTGAACGTTCTCAAATAATTTATCAAGCAGGTGTCCTGTATATGGAGTCGCTACGGTTGAACGTATTAGCAGCTCCTCCCATTCTAAAGGGTGCAAATCAAGTTTGCGAAGCAAATCAAAAATCGCAGAACTCACCTCTGAATCTCTACCATGAACTACGGCGATTTCACGGCTGTTGCTGGGTCCCATGATCTAGTTCCTCTCTATGTTTACGTCAAACTTGCTCACAACTCTCCGTGCAATGCCCAACGACGAATTCACCGGGCGCGGCAGCGCTCCGGTGAAATGACCTTGTTATGCCTTAATAATTTCTTGACATTGGCGTATAAACGAACTCAAGCAAAATATATTCGTACTCATTATTTCCGCTTGATTGATATTCCTTCAGCTTTTCCTCTATCGTCGACAAATCAGCAGGACCAATGTGGACTATATCCCCCGTTGGACTATATCCCCCGTTAATTTATGGGTTCTTTTGATGTAATAATTTTTTGTTATTGTAGGTTCATGTTCCATATTTCATATCTCCTTCTGACAAAAAAAAGATCTATCCGCTTAACTGGCTTGCCCGGTAAATATTTTTTTCGATGACTTGCCCCAAATTGCCCAAGCAATGCATGCAACCCAAGCAATAAATGTCCAACCTAAAAATATATTTATAATTGTTAGCATGGTTCTTTTTTCATGCTTACGACGGTGCGCAATAAATGTTGGCACAAGATAAATGGCGAGTATAAATAGGAGTTGGAAACCAAGGCTCCATAAAGCATCAATCAATTTTAAGAATTGGTCTAATAAATACATACTTGCTCCGTTTCGTATCTTTATGTAGCATAACAGTATAATTGGGCCAAAGCTGATTGCCTTGGCTAACGTTTGGAAAGCCGTTCAACGGGTGCCGGACAATAGAGCATTTACATCCCAGTGTGTCAAGGGGAAATATTGGCGCCTACTTAAGTACTATCACTATGTTACGAGCTGCATGAAAGCGATGAAAACATCTTGAGTTGTGGTACGCGATCTGTTATTTTCGCCTGTATGGAAAAGCAAACAGACAAAGTCAGCGGCGGCACAAATGCTCCCGTCTCGTTTCCGAGATGGCGCGAGGTGTTGCATTCGGAAATCGGCGATTCCTCTCAAAGGAACGGGATGGAACAGGACATCTTTGCCTGGCTGAAGTTTCTCAAGGCAAACGCCCGGCGTGCCTCCGTGGAATCCGTTTTGGATTATCTGCATCATATCGAAGAACAGGGGCAAAAAACCGATTCGGTGCGCGCATCCCTGCGGTGGTTTTTCAAATCCGCCGCCATTCAGTCAGGGGTTCCGGATACGGTTCATCCTGAACAGGGCGCCCGACAACACGTCATCGAACTGGAAAGACCGGATGCGGGTTTGACAGCCTGGGAAAAACGCCTGGTTACCGCCATTCGACGCAAGCATTTGCAGTGGCGCACCGAACAGACGTATCGTGGCTGGGCGAGACGCTTTGCCATCTGGCTGGAAGGGCGGCCGGTCGAGGAGGCGAGCGCCGCCGACATCCGGGGGTTTCTCGACCATCTCGCCGTGGATGCGAGGGTTTCGGCCAGCACTCAGCGCC